>NZ_JBDNNF010000004.1:47107-191280 GCF_047725585.1 Oenococcus sp.
ATTAAATACACCAGCCTTTAAGCGGGAAGACAATCGGCATTTTATAATGGTAAGTATGCAAAATGATCGAATTGCTGTCATCAGCGCAAAAAGAAGTGCCATCGGTAAATACGAAGGACAATTCCATTCACTTTCCGCGGTCGATTTAGCTACTTTGGTCAATCAAAACATTTTTCAAGAGACACATATTGACCCACAACTTGTCGACCAAGTGATTCTAGGCAACGTTTATCAAACAGGCAGTGGACAGAATCCTGCTCGTCAGACGGCATTAAGAAGCGGTCTCTCCAACTCCGCCACTGCCTTTACAGTCAACCAGCTCTGTGCATCCGGCATGAAAGCAATTAAATTAGCTAGCGATACCCTCCGGTTAGACGACAGCCGAGTCGTCTTGGCAGGCGGTTCAGAAAGTATGACCAACACAGTCCGTTTTATCAAAAAAGATGAACAATTGACGGAAAGCAATCTCCAAGACAGCTTATTTGTTGATGGTCTGGTTGACCCCTTTAATAACAAAGCTATGGGTCTGGAAACAGAATCATTGGCTGAAAAATATCAAATTACACGAGAATCTCAGGATCGTTGGGCTTACCGATCGCATCAAAAAGCCTATCAAGCCACTCTACAAGGACGTTTTTTAAATGAAATTGTGCCTATCCAAGTCCAAAATCAAAATATTAAAGAGGATCAATCAATCAGACCTGACAGTACGCTAGAGAAATTAGCACAACTAAAAAGTGTTTTTAAAATATCAGGACGAATTACAGCCGGCAATGCTGCACCGTTGAATGATGGCGCAGCATTGCTGCTGCTCACTAAGGAATCTTTTGCAGAAAAACAAGACTGGCCTATTATTGCTTATTTGAATACAGCAAGTGAAGCTGGTGTCCAATCCGAATTCTTTGGATACGGGCCAGTCGAGGCAACGCAGAAATTATTAAAAAAACAAGCAAGAACAATTGCCGATTACGATTTATTTGAGATCAACGAGGCTTTCGCAGCACAAGTTTTAGTTGATGCTGAAATTCTTCACATCCCCGCAGAGAAAATAAACGTCAATGGTGGATCATTGGCTTTGGGCCATCCCTTAGGAGCATCGGGCGCTCGAATTGTTGTTAGCCTGATTCACGCATTGAGGAATCGCGGGTTAAAAAGAGGCCTTGCAATGCTTTGCGTCGGCGGTGGTATGGGTATGGCAATGGAAATAGAGGTGGATTAAATATGAAAATTGGCATTGATAAAATCGCTTACTATACGCCAGAATATTATCTCGATTTAGTCGATTTAGCCCACGCAAGAGGGGTTGATCCGAACAAATATCTGATCGGGTTGATGCAAAAAGAAATGTCTGTCGCACCATTAGACCAAGATACAGTCACAATGGCAGCCAATGCAGCAGATCAAATCTTAAGTAAAACAGATAAAGACGAGATTGGCTTATTAATTTTAGCAACCGAATCAGGCATCGATCAATCAAAAGCGGCAGCGTTATATGTGCAAGAATTACTCCACATCAGTTCTCAAGCTCGTGTCTATGAGATCAAAGAGGCTTGTTACGGGGCAACCGCGGCTTTGACCAGTGCACTGGATTACATTACAAACCATCCATCCAAAAAAGCACTTATCATCGCCTCTGATATTGCACGTTACGGCCTCAACACACCTGGCGAAGTCACACAAGGTGCAGGCGCAGTGGCGATGCTTATTAGTACAGATCCTAAAATTGTCAGCTTAGACGGTCAAAGCGAAATTCATAGTGAGCAGATCATGGACTTTTGGCGGCCGAACTATGCTAAAGAAGCGCTCGCAGACGGCCACTATTCACAAGAACAGTATTTAAAATTTTTTCAGATTGTTTTTAAGGCCTACATGCAAAAACACCATCTGGATTTGAGTTATTTTTCAGCGATGCTCTTCCACCTGCCCTATGCTAAATTAGCTTTTAAGGCATTGAATCTGGCATTAGAAACCGATAAAAGCGGCTCGTCAAAACGACTCTCGCAAGCCTTTTCGCAAGCAATCCATCTCAATCAAAAAGTCGGGAATATTTATACAGCTTCTCTGTACCTTAGTCTGATTTCATTATTGCAATTTGATCAACAACTGAAAACTGGCGACAAAATTGCTGCCTTCAGCTACGGATCCGGTGCAGTCGCGGAATTTTTCACTCTAACTATTGAAGCAGGTTTTGAAGGCAGGCTGTCTAAAATAGATAACGATCGCCTTATCGGAAATAGAAAAAAATTGTCTATAGCAGAGTACGAACGTGCTTTTCAAGCCTCGCTACCTGAGGACGGCAGTGATTTTCAAGTGACAGCAATGTCTAAAGCACCATTTAAATTATTAGGAATTCATGGTCACAAAAGAATTTACGGTCAATAGATAGCGCCTCATTTGAAGAGACGGCTGAAAAAGCCTTCTTTTTTTTCTGCACCATCTTCTAAGAGTGGCTTCTTTTTTTCACTTAATTGCAATTTTTGAGATTGGTCCAGCAGTGTGTGTAAATCTTTTATCTGTTCATCCTTAATAGTCAACTGCTTATTAACTTCTTCAAGTTGTTTAATTAAAGCGTTAAGGGCCAGGCCGCTTGCCAAGTCATTATCAGCAGCTTTTTCTTGTTTAGTATTCTGGCCGGATTTGTCAACAATTGTACTATCTTTATCTTCACCATATTTCTTAGCTAGAAAAGAATGTGTTTTCTCGCTATATTCAAGTACCGTTAACTTACCGGTCTTTTTCCGGTTACTTACCGACAAACCACCTTTGGTAATGGCGTTTCGAATAGCTTGTTTAGATTTTCCAAATTCATCTGCAAGTTCTTTGATTGTATAATTTCTCTCGGTCACTTAGTCTATTTTACACATTTTTATTTTCAATTCCCAAACTTATCAATCAGATTTCTGCCTGCCTTTGCCATACAAAAAAAATCGGGAACACATTCCCGATTCTAAGCGGTTTAGACATTTTCCAAAACAATTTGCGTTGGTTCCCAATCCCAAGGTGCGACGGTCTCTTGAACACGATCTTCGCCTTGAAAAGTTGACACATCATGCGTAACAGCCACACGAACAGGTTTATTAATCAGCTCTTTTTTAAAATCTTCAAAAGTTTCATAAATACGCTTATTAGAAGCCCCGGCGGCGACAGCGATCGCATTAAGAGTTGTAAAACGATACTCAGGATTTCTTTCTGAATTCCACACCGTTGTAAAGAAAACGCGACCTGCAAATTTGCCGTTGGCATTAACTAGACCTGCTTCGTTTCCAATGCCGTGACGCACCTCTAACTGAAAGGCAATACCCGCATTACCGGTTGCCGCTTCTTTTTCATTAATATCTTTGATAACAACCTCATAATTACCGGTAGGCAATGCATCGTAACCGCCTCCTTCAGGCAAATGGTCATAATCTGTTTTCAAAAAATTCATTATAAATTCCTCCTATAACTCTTGATACGTATTTAAAGAGTTAAATCAGAAAAATGACGAATAAAATCGAACATGTCTCAATCACGGAAATCCATGGTTAAGAAAACAAGAAGGGGGCCGCATTTAGGAAATAAAAAAAGAGCTTTAGCTCCTCAAACTGTCCAGGCTGGGTTCGAACCAGCGACATCCACATTAACAGTGTGGCGTTCTACCACTGAACTACTAGACAATATTCTATTCATTATAAAGACATGTTTGCTATAAAGCAAGCCTTTTTTAATCAGCAAATGAGAAATACGGCATTTATCCCAAGACTATGTGTAAAAAGGAACTAATACCGCTAATATAGTAAATATGAGTCTTAGCCTCTTAATTACTTACATTTTGATTGGTGTCCTGGCTGGTATTTTTGGTTCGATATTAGGGTTAGGCGGCGGCATGATTGTCACACCGATTTTAGTACTTGCTTTTAATTTACCTATTCATTATGCTATCGCCGCTTCAATCATTGCAGTTATCGGTACCTCTTCCGGTGCATCGGTAGCATATTTAAGAGATGATTTATTAAATGTGCGTGTGGCGATGTTTCTAGAGATTTTTACAACCATCGGTGCATTAATCGGAGCCGTTCTTGTCGGTATTTTTCAGCCCGCATGGCTGAATGCTTTTTTCGGTTTATTGCTCGTCTACCAAGGTTACGCTATGTGGCAGAAAATTCATAATAAAAAAGCGGATGAGCTCGCATCAAAGGACGACAAGATAGCCGCCAAACTCAAATTAGACTCCAGTTACTACAATAAATTGGAACAAAAAAACGTATCCTATCATATCCAAAGGGTGCCTTTAGGTGCTCTGATTATGTTCGGTGCTGGTTTTGCCTCTGGACTATTAGGAATCGGCTCTGGTGGTTTTAAAGTGTTTGCTATGGACAGTGTGATGCAGATGCCATTAAAGCCTTCTAGTGCTACCTCTAACTTTATGATGGGTGTAACAGCTGCAGCATCAGCGGTCATTTACTTTTTTAATGGTACTTTGCAGCCCTTGATTGTTGCACCAATTGCCATCGGGATTATTTTCGGCTCTACTTTGGGATCTAGAATCATGCCGCACTTACCAAATAAATTGCTTCGAACTATATTCATTCCGGTGGTTCTGATCGCCGGTATCCAATTGATTATTAAGGCTTTCGGGATTAATTTATACTAATGGCAGATAAACAAGAAATAACAAACGAGAGAAAAATAGAAAATGGCATCGGCTGGATTCTGCGTGTAGGCGTTTTTTTTGCTGTTATCGTGATGAGTGTTGGCGTTATTCTGCTGCTGCTTCACGGAAATACCGGTTACGGAAAAAATATTCCTACAGATTTAGGTCCCCTAATCGCAGGCCTGATAAGTGGAAAAGCAGCAGCTTGGCTGATGATGGGTATTTTTATACTCATTTTGACGCCAACTATTCGTGTCTTTGCCTCCATTTTTGCTTTTTTAGCTGCTAAAGACTTTCTCTATGTAGGTATTACAACCTTGGTATTTATTATTCTATTATTCGCAGCCTTTATTGGACTCCGGGGATAAGATATGGCAGTTAGACTAATCACAATCGATGTCGACGGTACTTTATTATCCAGTGGGCAAACCGTCCCCAAAGACAATATCAAAGCTATTCAGGAAGCAATGTCTCAAGGATCTAAAATTGTGATTGCTTCCGGTCGTCCCCTATCCGGTATTATGCCATGGCTAAAAATTATTGGCGTCCCGATTGCAGATGATCAATTTGTAATTGCATTTAATGGCGGAGTCGTTCAGACAACTTCAGGAAAATTGCTTGAAAAAAATCAAATCACTTATCAAGATTATGAGCAGCTGCAGGCTTTTGCTGACCAGCAGCAGGCATACTTTCAAGTGGAGTCTTTAGATGGGTCTCACACCATAGCCAATAAAATTCCTAAAGAAGCTCAAATGGAAAATTATCTGATAAACGCTGATTTACAGATACACAAAAAAATGCCAGAACAAATAGAGTTTATCAAACCAATGATTAACGGCAGTAAAGATGAGTTGGATCGCATCATCAAACTTGTTCCAACGGAGATATCACGCAATTTTAACGTCGTACGCGGTGCTTGGTATAACTTGGAATTCATGTCAAAAAAAGCTTCTAAAGGAAATGCGCTACATATGCTGTCTCATCACCTGGGTATCGAAAACACACAAACGATGGCAATTGGTGACCAGCAAAACGACCTATCCATGTTCAGCCAAGCCCATTATGCAATTGCAATGGGCAACGCCGATGATGCAATTAAAAATCAGGCTGATTTTACGACCAAAAGCAATGATGAAGCGGGTGTTGCACTGGCCATTAGAAAATTTGCGCTTGCAAAATCTTAAATATTGACAAACAAATCTATCCGAGTAATAATATAAACACATCTAGGAAAGGGGGCGATCCGTTTTGAATTCAAATAAATCTGAACTTCTTAACGGCTTCGCCGCTTAAAGGAAAAGCGGCGAGAGCTGTTGAGAGAACCCGGGCAAATTTAGTTAGGTGGCCCGGGTTTTTGTTTGAACTTTTTCAAGAAATACTTGATATTCGTGTGGTTTTCCCTTAGAATAATTTAGTCAAAGCGTTTGGGAGTGTAGCGAAGTGGTTAAACGCTGCGGACTGTAAATCCGCCCTCTTACGAGTTCGTAGGTTCGAATCCTACCGCTCCCATCGGTAATAAGTTCGCTTGCTTGTCACAAATTTATTACCAACAAATGCCCCATAGCCAAGTCGGTAAGGCAACGGTTTTTGGTACCGTCATGCGCTGGTTCGAGTCCAGCTGGGGCAAGAAATAAAAAAAGACCTGTTGGAGGTCTTTTTTTATTATCCTAATATTTTATTGTGCATCATCCACAAATCCCTTAGGATACTTCTGAGCCAAACGCGACCCGGCTGCTGCCGCAATCCCACCAATGACATCATCAATAAAAGTTGTTGTGACACCCTTGGTCGTTTTACCAATTTTATCTAGTTTACCGATAATACCAGGTTTGATGTTATCAACATAACCATACCCTGTAAATCCAATTGAGCCAAACGAAGTTGCAATTGCATTGCCTAGTAATTCATCAACGCCAAACAGGCCAAAATCTTCCTTAATGACATCGCGCAAGGGCTCATTAATGAGATTTTCTTCTGTCAAACGATCAAGCTCCAAAGCAACCCACACAACATGCTGTACTTCTCTTTTCTCTAGTACGCGTTGGACAGATTGCATCGCAATCTGCTTGGTCAGTCCCGGTAGATAACGCAACTGGAAATGATAAGCTATCTCGGCAATATCATCCAAGTCAACGTGCCGTTCTTTTAATTTTGCAACTGTATTTTCATAATTTACGTGTTCAGACATACCTACCTCCAAATATAGATTTTTAATTACAAGCCAATTTTGATTAATTCAACGGCGTATCAAAATACCGAAAGTTAATCCTAGCAGCATAGCAATTGCCATCATCCAATAATTTCTCATCGCGAGATTAGCGGTTGCGAGTATGAATGGACGAGAAATAAATTTAATAACGTTGTTGAACACAGGAGGCAAAGCAGCGACTAGCAGCAGCGTTGTCCATGGTAGGAAGGCAAACAGAACCGCTCCGGCCACGGCAAAAAATGAAATAACATAAGCAGTAGAAAACATAATCAAATCCCGCCTCAAAGACTCAACCTCCTCAGCATTTGCCGGACTGTTGTGCATGATAATTCTATGAGACAAAAGAACATTAAAAATACTAACAACGGCAGGAAAACAGGCTAAGAAAACCAAAACATAGCTGCTCAGCGTTAAATTATTGTTTGAATTTAAAAAAATTAAGGCTGCAGGAATGATATAGCCCAAAATCAAGGAATAGATAATAATAGCCGTTTTTTCAGTTGGCAGCTGACTAAAAAACGAATAGATCATTGTAATAATAATCACAGCGAAAACAGCTGCAATTGAAGACCAGAAGTTAAGCTTGCTAAAATTGAATTGAACAATTAAAAGAGCTAAAACGATTGGAAAAACAATCAATTTAATTGTTAAAAACTTATCCGTCATTTATCAGCCCTTTCTGGGCTCTTCCTATATTCTACCTGCTCTTCTATAATCATGTATAGAAGCTCTCTTTGAACTTCAGGTTTGCTGGAACGTTAAATCTTTTTTCTGTCATATGGGGGACTTTATATGCAAATAAGTGCAAAGACATTAACAGATACATATTCATTAAAAAACGGCATTAAAATTCCAGTAGTTGGTTTTGGTACTTGGCAATCCAATAATGGTGCAGAAGCATACAATGCCGTAAAATGGGCCTTAGAAGCGGGTTATCGACACATTGATACCGCAGCTGTGTATGGCAACGAGGAATCAGTTGGAAAAGCCATTCGCGATTCAGGCATTAAACGCGATGATTTGTTTATCACAACTAAATTATGGAATTATCAAAGAGATAGCTATGAACATACATTACAAGCATTTGGTGATTCTCTTTCACGCTTGGGGCTGGATTATGTCGATCTCTATCTGATTCATTGGCCGGAACCAATTGAATATCGCGATCACTGGCAAAGCCTCAATGACAACTCTTGGCGAGCAATGGAAAAAATTTATCGAGACGGCGGAACACGCGCAATTGGTGTCTCTAATTTTAGAGAAACACATATCAACGAATTACTAAAAACAGCCGAAATCACACCAATGGTCAACCAAATTTTCTTAAATCCTGGCGATCAAGAGAAAAACTTAATCAAATATAATCAAGATCATAAAATTTTAACTGAAGCTTATTCACCACTAGGAACAGGTCAGCTGCTTTCGCGCCCCGATCTCAAAAAAATTGCCAACAAACACAATGTATCTCTGGCTCAAATCTTAATTAGATGGAATTTAGAAAAAGGTTACCTACCCCTGCCGAAATCAACACGCCAGGATTTTATTAAAAATAATACTCAAGTGTTTGATTTTCAGTTGGATTCTGATGATCATCGACTTTTGGATCAGATGGACGGCCAAGGCCAGCAGCATACAGAACCACGTTTACATGATTTCCAAAAGATAGTCCCTTTTTTGGAATAATAGCAAAAAGATAAGCTGTAGCAAATTATGTTACAGCTTTTTAATATAATTGAAGGTATATGAAAATTGCGATTATTGGTGCTGGCCCAAGAGGTTTGGCCGTAGCAGATCGGTTAGTAGTTCGAGCTGCAAAAGAACAAATAAAAATTGATATCAAACTCTTTGATCCCTACGAAATAGGCGGGCGAGTCTGGGATCCTTCAATTAAGGCCAATAACATCCTGCTGATGAATACTGTTGTCAGCCAGGTAAGCTTTTTTGCTGATGATTCCATTTACCACCCAGGTCCCACCAGACAAGGACCTAATTTTTACCATTGGATTAAAGAAGACGCTGTTGAATTTTTGAAAAATACACCACAAGGTATCCGCTACTTGGACAAACTGAATTTGAATGAAAACAGTTATGCGGTTCGCGGACTTGCTGGTCTATACCAACAGTGGTTTTTCAATGACATCAAAGAACAGTTAGAAAATAATTCCTCTCTTGTCTATCAGAAGACAGAAATTAAAAAAATTGCAAAACATAACGACCAATATCGATTGAGCTTTGCAAATAGCTTTGAAGATTTTGATTTTATCTTTATGGGCCTAGGCTTTGGCAACAATCGACTAACAGATGAAGAAAAAAGCTTTTCTGAGTTCGCCAAACGTTACAATCTCCGGTATATTGCACCCGGCCACCCTGCAGAAATAGATCTGAGCCAAATTCCTGGTAAGCAAAACGTTATTATCAGAGGGCTTGGCCTTTCCTTTTTTGATTATCTGGCTCTGTTAACGGAAGGTCGAGGCGGCCATTTTGTTGAAGATAAAAGCCAAGAACTCCGGTACCATCCTAGCGGAAAAGAGCCGACAATATATGCTGGTTCTCGTAGTGGCAATCTGCTCCATGCTCGCGCCTTAAATCAAAAGTCAGAAAGCGAACAATATGCTGCACAATTTTTCACAACTGCTAATTTAAAAAAATTAGAAGATGAAAATGGTCATATCACTTATTCAGATTTCTTCTCATTGTTCGACAAAGAGCTGCAGTTCAAACATTACGAAAATCTTACCAAGGCAATAGCCTATCGAAATCTCTTTCATAAAAAAACTCATCGGTTTTTGGAAAGGCTTAGAAATAGCGAAAGTAAAGATTTTGAGGTCATTGCACATAATTTTCAAATTCCCGAGGAACAAATTTGGCATTGGAATGAAATTATTGATGCCATTCACCAAGTCAAGAGCAAAGATGATTTAACAACTTGGTATGAAAGATACTTAGCTAATGATATTGAGGACGCTTCTGAAGGTAACAAGAATGCCATCTTTGCCTCAGCATTCGATATTTTAAGAGATATTCGCGAAACAATCCGCGACCTGATCAACCAGGACCGTTTTCAGACTCAAGATTTAAAAAAATTCCTGACAATTTTTAATCACATCAGCACGGTTATTAGTGTTGGACCGCCTTTGATCAGAATCAAACAACTAAAAGCACTTTTAAAAGCCAATATCGTGCACTTACTTGGCCCAGATCTCAAGGTTGAGAATAACCCTAGAGAAAATTCTTATATCGCAAAGACTGCCTTATCAGAGAGAGTCTCAGCCTCAAGCTTCATAGATGCTAGGTTGCCTCAGGTGAGTGTGTCCTTATCTGAGCAAGATCTCAGAAAGGAGCTGATTAACTTAGGCTGGTTCCACGAAACATCCTATCATGATAAGCAAGGCCATTTGATTTTAGATGCTGCTCAAATCAATCCCAATACTTTCCAATTAATTGATGAATTTGGACAAATCCTACCCAATTTATACTCTGCAGGTATTCCTCATGAGAGCATCAGCTGGTTCACCACCGTTTTACCCCGTCGTGGTGTGAATACGATTATTTTCCATGAGGCTGCCATCATTTCTGAAGAAATTATTCAGACCATTAAAAAAACGTCCAAATGACCTGTACTCCTAAAATTGTTTCCGACTTTTTGGGTACAGATCAGGATAGGGCGTTTTTTTGTTTCACGTGAAACCTATTCAAAAAAATGGCGAGACCACGAATTAATACGGCGCATACGTGTTCGCTGATTCCACGAATAGTATTGTACCGATCCTTGAATCTGTGATTTTTTTATTAGACCGTACTTTCGACTATCTGTGGGCATACTTCGATTATCTGCTAAAACAAAATACGTATTTTTTTTAACTTTTAGAATATTTTGTTGGGATCTTGGCCAGTTCCGATTAAGAGATAAAGAATTTAAGGACCAGCCGCTATCAATTGACATGCTGGTAGCTTGCTGTTGTTGTTTGCTAATAAATCGCTGATTAACCGTTTTGCCATTAACTTGCAGCTTATTTTTCCGAAAAACGATATGATCTCCTGGCAGTCCTATAACTCTCAAAACTGCCATCGTTGTACCTGTATCTGACCTCTGCCTAGCATTTGTATTAAAGACAACAACCGTTCCACGTGAAACATTTTGATTTTTTCTCAATAAAACAACTTGGTTATTAACTAAATTCGGCGACATGGACTGTCCGGAAATTCTGATAAAAGAAAAATAATTAGCCCTAAGAAAAACCGCAAACGCGATACCAGCGAATGCGGGAAATAACCAAATCTTCAAGAAATATTTGACATGTTTATTCATTTGGTAAAAAAGTTCTTCCAAACATCATTAATTTGAGTATGATTACTACTCCAAGGAAAGACTTTAGCAACACCAAGCATGTGTGCTTGACTCACAAATCCAAAATATCGGCCATCTTCTGATCTTGCACGATTATCCCCAAGAACAAAATAATTACCAGCAGGAACCGTCGTTGCCTTTCCATCGGCCCAATGCGAGCTGCCGGAAACGAAAGGCGAATCGCCTGAAGATAAAGACGTCAAAGTCCAATTCCCAGTACCGCTCGTCCTATTATAAAAAGAAATATAACTTTGAGATATTTGTTTGCCATTGACATAAATATTGCCATTCTTAGCTTCAATTCGATCGCCAGGTAATCCGATAACACGCTTAACATAGTCCTTTTCACCAGATTGAATGCCCGGATCTTCTTTACGAGCATCAAAAACAACGACTGATCCGCGTCGAATCCGCGCCATTTTCAAGACCCAAATGCGTTCACCGTTAGTAAGGTTGTTTAACATGGAATCACCATTGACGGTTACCGGTACTAAAATAAATATTTGAATGAGCCAGGCGGCCAGCAAACCTACGATAATTGGGACAATCCAAGAAAAAAGAACTCTAAGTTTTGCCATTTTTTATCTCCTTCGTTTGTGTACTTTACGCAATGTTTTGGTAATGACCCGTTTTCTTTCAATTTCTGCTTGCACTTTGGCCTTTTCCTCCGCGCGAACTTTGAAGGGATTTTGGAAGAAGAAAGTCTGAACAGCTTGAAATGCATTGGTTGCAACCCAGTAGAGAGATAGTGCTGAAGGTACAGCAAGCGAAGAGAAAAAGATAATAAATGGAAATATATAAGGCATGACTTTAGCAAATCCTGGCTGATCTTTTCCAAGAGATACCGTACTCATCCAAGAACTGGTGAACGTAAACAAGGCAGCGAGAACCGGGAGAATAAAGTATGGATCTGTATTTCCCAGCTGTAACCAATAAAATGATCCGCTTTTTAATGCTGGTGTCGAGTTAATCGCTTGAAACAAAGCCCAAAGTACAGGCAATTGAATCAGCAAGGGCAGCATGGAAGCATAGGGATTAACACCAGCTTCCTTATAGACTGCCGACGTCTCCGCCTGCATATTCATCATGGAATCACGATCACGTTTCCCTTTATATTTTTCCTGGACTTTCTTAATCTTTGGTGTGACCTTAGACATTTTCTTTGAGGAAGAAATCGAATAGACCATTAAGGGTAAAATCAGAAAACGGATCAAAACTGTAAAAGCAATAATGCCAAAGCCATACGAGTTGGTAAATAAACTTGCAGCACCAAAGATCGAATTAGCGAAAAAACCAGTTATCGAACCCAAGATACCGTGATAGTTTGTCTGATCTGAATTAGGAATCAAAGCAAGGGCAATGATTGCAATCAAAGAAAGTACCGCAAGAACAATTGATGGCCAACCAACTTTTTTTAAAAAATTCTCTATTTTATTTATCATGTAATATGCCTGCTAAATCCAATACGTGTTTGATTTGATCTTGGATTACCGTCTGTGCTTGCCCAGAAACGGCTGGTCGCGCAACAACGACGATATCCAAATCATCAGCTATCATTTGAGATAGATTGTTAAAAGATTCACTAATACGGCGCTTAACCCAGACGCGTTCATGAGCTTTACCGATTTTTTTTGAAACAGACAGACCAATGCGCCAATGGTTAAGATGAAGATTTTCTGGTTGCTGCTCACTGTATACAACAAAATAGCGGTTTGCAAAAGATTGATGCTTTGCAAAAACTTTTGCAAAATCGCTAGCCTTCTTTATTCTAAAAATTTTTTTTGTACTCATTTTACAAAAAAAGTCGCATACGCGACTGAATTAAGCTGCTAACACCTTACGGCCCTTAGCACGACGACGCGCAAGTACCTTACGACCATTTGCGGTGCTCATTCGTTTACGGAATCCATGGACACGTTGCAAGTGCCTCTTTTTAGGTTGATAAGTTCTTTTCATGTTCTACTCCAATATATGCCCAACCGGGGCAAAGTTACTGAAATATAGTACCACAAAAGCATACGTAAACTCAACTGGCGCAAGCTTTTAAAAGAAATTTACTTGTCCACAATACCACGGAATGTGGTGTGGAATTATTAAGAAAGTTTAAAGTTAAAAGCGCCTAAATCAGGGGTTTTCCACTAATTAACTACATTTCCACAGCTTGTGAACAAATAATGGACATTTTCTTGTGTATTCTGTGGATAAGTGGTTAATTTGTGGAAAGATCGGCATTTTCATGAGAAAGTGCCTTGTGGAAAAGTATTAAAAAAGTGGAAAGGGTTAAAAATACCCACAGACTTGGGGATAAATTAGTTAACAGACTGTAAATATCTCGGAAAGTTGTTTGCACATACTGTTGAAAATAACAGAGAGTTCCCGTTTAATTAGTCTAGTCGGAAAATATTATGAATGATGATTACTTTGATTTGAATAATTTTTGGAAGAGTGTCCAAGATCGCTTCGCTGATAACATGGGTGAAACAGCCTATGAGAACTGGATTCGGCCAGTTAGAGCAGCCAGCGTTGACCTAGCAAATCGTACCGTATCTCTGCAAGTCCCAAGCGATCTAGTCATGCAGGCTTGGGACAATGGCAACTACACAGCGAAGTTTATGGAATATGCCTATGATGTTGCTCATGATTTTTTTAAGCCTGACTTAAAAGTTGTCAAGGTCGTTGTCAATCCAGTTAACAATTCAAATCAAACCTCGTCCAATTTTCAAACGAACGACTACCAGCTCAATCCCGCTTTCACTTTTGATACATGGGTAGTCGGAGACGCTAATGAACTGGCAACAAGTGCCGCAATGGCAGTCTCAGAGCAGCCAGGCCGGCAATATAACCCTTTACTTATATATGGATCCTCAGGTTTGGGAAAAACGCATTTGATGGAGGCGATCGGAAACCGTCTAAAAGAGGTACAGCCCAATGCGATCGTGCGCTACATTACGACTGATGATTTTATGAATGATTGGGTCAATGCGATCAGTAAAAAATCTACCAGTGAATTTACAGATACGTATGAAAATGTCGATTTGCTCCTTGTTGACGATATCCAGATGCTGCAGGGGAAGGATCGTTTTCAAGAAGAGTTCTTTAATATATTTAACAAAATCACAAAAGCTCAAAAACAAATTGTTATGACTTCCGATGTTCTTCCCAAAGATATCCCTGGCCTTAATGCACGGCTTGTTTCCAGGTTCATGCAAGGTGTGGCCTATGATATTCAAAAACCCGATTTTCCAACTCGCCTGGCGATTCTAAAAAACAAGTCCGAAGAAGCTGGCATGCAGATTGATAATCAGACCCTGACCCTGATCGCAGAACAAATAGATACGAACGTTCGGGAATTAGAAGGAGCCTTCAATACCTTAACTTTAATGGCTAGAGCCGGTCGACCCATCAATGTTGCCAATGCTCAAAAAATTCTCGAACATCTCAACATCAGCAGGCAGAAAGTAATAACTGTTTCAGATATTCAAAGAATTGTTGCTGAAGATTATGGGGTTGGCTTGTCTGATTTGCTTGGGAAAAAACGAAATTCAGATATCGTGCTTCCTAGACAAGTTGCTATGTACTTAATAAGAACGCTAACCGATACCTCGCTGCCCAAAATCGGTCAAGCCTTTGGCGGGCGCGATCACACAACGGTGATGCATGGCACGGAAAAAATTGCCGATCTGATCGAAACTGACTACAGTATGAAGCAGAGAATTGAAACTCTGTCGACAAAAATCAAAGAAAAATCATAAAAATACGTATCATAAGAGTATAGACAGTTGTGGATAAAACGTTTGGTTTTCCAGAAATGTTTCCACCAGGTTTATCCCTGCCGAACAAGTAATGAGACGGCTTTTCCACAATATCCACAGCCCTTATTATTACTATTAACAAATTTATTATTAGGATGAGCGATGAAATTCTCTGTTAAACGAAGCGAATTAGTTAATAAATTAAACATTGTCAGCCGTGCCATTTCAGGCAAAGTCATGATTCCTATTTTGACTGGAATCAAAATTTCAGTCACCGATAGTGATCTAACTTTGATCGGGTCAAATTCGGAGATCTCTATTAAAACAGTGTTATCAAATACGCCGGAAAAACAAGAAAATCTTGTAATTGCAGAAAAAGGCGAAATAGTGGCCAATGCCAATTTCTTTACGAATATCATAAAGAGACTTTCTGGAGACCGCGTTGATATCACGACAGAAGGCTCCCAAATTAAAATTGTTGCCGGTAAGTCGGAATTTATGGTTTCCGGCCAGTCAGCAGACAACTATCCGCAATTACCACGTATTGACGACTTAGATTCCATTAGTCTCTCTTCTAAACAACTCATTGATATTATCGGCGAGACAATTCGATCAGTGTCGATTCAAGACTCTCGGCCACTGCTAACCGGTATCCATTTCATAATTGATAACGAACAGCTCAAGGCGGTCTCGACAGACTCGCACAGGCTCTCTCAAAGAATTACACAAATATCATCTGCCAACTCAGCTGACGTTGTGGTTCCCGGCCGTACTTTGACTGAATTAAGAGCACTACTTGAAGGTATTGACCAGTTAAATCTGCAATTTGACCAATCACAACTGCTGGTTGATTTAGGTCAGACAACTTTTTATTCTCGCCTGCTCGAGGGTCAGTATCCGGATACTGACCGGTTGATCCCAAGCGAATCAACTACAGGATTCGTGATTGATGCCGCTCAGTTGGCCTCATCCTTGGATCGTGTTAGTTTAGTGGCACACCAATCTGGTAATTTGGTCGCAAAATTTACGATAAAGCAGGGCAAGTTAACCATCAGTACAGCGCAGAGCGAAGTAGGAAAAGTTTCTGAAGAATTGTCAATTGATCATTTTATAGGCCAGGATCTGGAAATCAGTTTTAATCCGGATTTTGTTCGCGATGCTTTAAGCTCGATCGCTGAAGAGCAACTCAATTTTTCTTTCACGACTAATTTGCGGCCTTTTGTCATTAGGCCGGCCTCTTTTTCGGACAATAACAAGGTACAGTTAATCACACCCGTTAGAACCTTCTAGTTTTTTGCGATCTAAGCAAAAAAAAGCATTTTATGATTAAAAACGCCAAAATGTCAAAAAATTGCTCAAACGGCAAAATACGGCGTTTTTTTGCTATAATGGAAAAGGTAATCTTGGGGGTGAAAATTTGAAAAAAGTTCAGATCAACACCGAATTTATTACGCTAGGTCAATTATTGAAGATTGAGAATATAGTTGATTCTGGTGGCAGCGCAAAGTTTTTTCTAAGAGAAAATCCAAGCTCTTTTTTTATAAACGGTGAAGCGGATAACCGGCGTGGTAGGAAATTACGTCCCGGGGATATGATCAGCATTAAGCAGGTTGGAGAGTACCAAATTGTTTCTCAATAATCTTAGGCTTGTTAATTTCCGAAACTATAAAGAATTAAATGTGGCTTTTTCACATTCGATCAATGTTTTAATCGGTAATAATGCCCAAGGAAAAACCAATTTATTAGAAGCAATTTATTTTTTATCCATGGGAAGATCTCATCGTGATAGCAATGACAGAGATTTAATTAACTGGTCAGCAAAGTCGGCTGTCATTAGCGGGGAGATTGAAAGCAGAACAGCTCGTTATCCTTTAGAAGTCCGAATTGAGAAGGGTGGAAAAAGAGTTCTAGTCAACCACCTTACCGAAAACCGGCTATCCGATTATATCGGTAATTTGAATACCGTTTTGTTTGCACCTGAAGATTTGGAATTAGTAAAAGGCTCTCCCGGTGTTCGACGAAAATTTATCGATAGCGAATTTGCTCAAATGTCCAGCAATTATTTGTTTAACCTGCTGCAATATCGTAACGCGTTAAAGGACCGTAACGCGTATCTGAAAAACATCAAATGGGTGGCCAACTCGCCTAAGTTTGATGAAACTTATTTAAGTGTTTTGGATGATCAACTAATTAAGTTTGGCAGTGCTATCATTCTGCAACGCTTTTCTTTAATCCAAACTTTAGAAGCCTACGCACGTGAAGTTCATCTGGCGATCTCAAAAATCGAAGAATTGAAACTTTGCTACATTACTTTTCCAACAGTCAACGAACAGTCCAGTCAAGAGGAAATTAGTGAGATTTTTAAAAAACAGTTATTAAAAAATCGGAATCGTGAACTTTTCTTGAAATCGACAAGTGTTGGTCCTCATCACGATGACCTCAAATTTTTGATTAACGGGAAAGAAGTTGGTTCCTTTGCTTCTCAAGGCCAGCAGCGTACGACGGCGCTGTCGATTCGATTAGCGGAAATTGAAATGATGAAATTTGAGACCGGTGAATATCCGATTTTGTTGCTAGACGATGTACTTTCTGAATTAGATGGCAAAAGGCAGACACAACTATTAGATTTTATTCAGGATAAGGTTCAAACTTTTTTGACCACCGCAAGTCTTTCTGACATCGACAAGGGACTAATCAAAGATCCAAAAATTTATCACGTGAAGGATGGAGTACTTATTAATGATTGATGAAAAAAATAATAATCAAATAGCACCTGATGATAATAATGCTTACGGCGGATCTTCAATCCAAATTCTTGAAGGTCTTGAAGCTGTCCGTAAACGTCCAGGAATGTACATAGGATCAACTGCTAGTTCTGGATTGCATCATCTGGTCTGGGAAATCATTGATAACGGGATTGATGAAGCTTTAGCCGGATTTGCACATCATGTCACACTAACAATTGAGAAGGACAATTCGATTACTGTGACCGATGACGGCCGTGGTGTCCCTGTTGAGATCCAGCCTAAAACTGGTCGTCCAGCCATGGAAGCCGTTTTCACAATTTTGCACGCGGGCGGTAAATTTGATTCGAAAAACTACAAGGTATCCGGCGGTCTTCATGGAGTTGGTGCTTCGGTTGTTAATGCATTATCCAAAGAAATGGACGTACGCGTCTATCGTGACGGAAAAATTTATTATATGGATTTTCAGCGCGGCCATATTCAAACGGAGATGAAACTTTTGGATGAGCCAATGCGCTTAGAACGTGGCACCATTGTTCATTTTGCTCCGGATCCAGATATTTTTCGAGAGACGACAACTTTTGACTACAATACTTTAGCCAGTCGTATTCGTGAATTGGCCTTTTTGAATAAAGGACTGCGTCTATCAATTACAGATCGGCGTGTCGAACCAGAGAAAAAAGAATCTTTCATGTACGAGGGCGGTATCGCAGAATATGTGAAATTTTTGAATAAAAATAAACAGCCCCTATTCCCAGAACCCGTCTATGTGGAAGGTGAAGAAAATGGTATCCAAGTAGAAGTTGCTTTACAGTATACAGATGCCGTTGCTGAGACATTAATGAGCTTCACGAATAATATCCATACGCACGAAGGCGGAACTCATGAGACCGGCTTTAAAATGGCGCTGACACGAATCATCAATGATTATGCTAAGAAAAAAGGCATATTGAAAGATTCCGATGATCCTTTGACTGGCGAAGATGTCCGCGAAGGCATTACGGCGATTGTTTCGATTAAGCATCCAGACCCTCAATTTGAAGGTCAGACCAAAACTAAGTTGGGGAATACCGATGCGCAACAGGCAGTCAACCATCAATTTTCGACAATTTTCAATCGTTTTATGATGGAAAATCCAGAAACGGCTCGCGCCATTGCCAACAAGGGTATTATTGCATCCAAAGCACGAGTAGCTGCTAAAAAAGCTCGTGATTTGACCCGACGCAAGTCAGGACTGGAAATCAGTGCGCTTGCCGGTAAACTAGCCGATAACACATCAAAAGATCCCGATATTTCTGAATTGTTTATCGTCGAGGGTGATTCTGCCGGCGGTTCTGCTAAACAAGGCCGTTCACGTTTAACACAGGCCATTCTGCCTATCAGGGGAAAAATTCTCAATGTTGAAAAAGCGACCCTAGATAAAGTACTGGCCAACGAAGAGATTCGTTCTCTATTTACAGCGATGGGAACTGGATTTGGTGATGAATTTGATATCAGCAAAGCCCATTACCACAAGGTCATTATTATGACTGATGCCGATGTCGATGGTGCTCATATTCGGACACTTCTTTTGACGCTATTTTTCAGGCATATGCGGCCATTAATTGATGCAGGTTATATTTACATCGCTCAGCCGCCTTTGTATGGTGTCGCGATTGGAAATTCTGATCAGCGTGTATATCTGGACTCAGATGAAGAACTTGATCGTTACATTGCAACATTGCCGGCTAGTCCGAAACCAAGAATCCAGCGTTATAAGGGACTTGGTGAGATGGATGCCGAACAGCTTTGGGATACGACTATGGATCCTAAGCATCGGCGTCTGCTGCGAGTTAGTCCTGACTACCAGCCGGAGGTTGATACGACTTTTGATATGCTGATGGGTGATCGCGTCGAACCGAGACGTGAGTTCATTGAAGATAATGCACAATTTGTTGAAGATTTGGATGTTTGAGGAATTATATGACCGAAGAAGAAAATAACAATTTTACACCTGATTCCCGAATCAAGAGTGCCGATCTGAATAGCACGATGCGGACTAGTTTTTTATCTTATGCGATGTCTGTTATCGTGGCTCGCGCGTTGCCAGATGTACGAGATGGTTTGAAGCCGGTTCACCGTCGTATTTTGTATGGTATGAACGAATTAGGCGTCACGCCTGATAAACCGCATAAAAAATCGGCTCGTATTGTTGGAGACGTCATGGGAAAATTTCATCCGCATGGCGATTCGGCAATCTATGAATCGCTAGTTAGAATGGCACAGCCTTTCAGTTATCGTTACCCGCTGGTGGACGGCCATGGAAATTTTGGATCTGTTGATGGTGATCCAGCTGCCGCAATGAGATATACCGAAGCGCGTTTATCTAAAATTGCTTTGGAGATGCTGCGAGATATCAATAAAGACACGGTAGATTTTCAGCCCAGCTATGATGGCGATAACCGGGAACCGGTTGTGTTACCGGCTCGTTTTCCTAACTTGCTGGTAAACGGTGCACAAGGAATTGCGGTTGGAATGGCAACCAATATTCCGACGCATAATTTACGAGAAGTCGTGGCAGCTATTCATGTTTTAATGGACAATCCCGATGCAACGGTTGCTGATTTGATGGAAGTATTGCCGGGACCGGATTTTCCGACTGGTGCGATTGTCATGGGCAAAGCCGGTATTAGACGGGCTTATGAGACTGGTCGCGGGTCTGTCACGGTTCGTTCCAAAGTTGATATTGAGACAACTTCGACCGGGCATGAACGGATCGCCATTTCTGAATTGCCTTATATGGTCAATAAAGCCAAGCTGATTGAACGCATTCGAGAATTAGTTTTGGAGAAAAAAATGGATGGTATTACAGCTATCCGAGATGAGTCAGATCAAAAAGGCCTGCGAGTG
Source organism: Oenococcus sp. (assembly GCF_047725585.1). NCBI lineage: Bacteria > Bacillati > Bacillota > Bacilli > Lactobacillales > Lactobacillaceae > Oenococcus > Oenococcus sp. The sequence continues at coordinate 67,683 of NZ_JBDNNF010000004.1, forward strand.
GCGATCGATGTTGGGCGAGATGCAAATGCCAACGTTGTTCTCAATAACCTTTATAAACAGACACTCCTGCAGACGAGCTTTTCCTTTAACATGATTGCCATTAATCATGGTAAGCCTCAGACAATGAGCCTCAAGCAGATCTTGGTGGCTTACCTGGAGCATCAACGTGAAATTATCCGCCGTCGGACTGAATTTGATTTAAAGAAGGCACAAGATCGCGCTCATATTCTCGAAGGACTGCGTATTGCGTTAGACCATATTGATGAAATCATTGCCTTAATCCGTGCCAGCTCGACAGCTGAAATTGCCAAGACCGAGTTGATCACGCGTTACCAATTGTCTGATAAGCAGGCACAAGCTATCTTGGATATGCGTCTGGTACGTTTGACAGGATTGGAACGCGACAAGATTGAAGCTGAATACAATGATCTGCTCAAATCAATTGAGGACTACAAAGATATTTTGTCTAAGCCGGAACGGATTGATCGGGTTATTTATCAAGAACTGCTGGATATTTCTAATAAATTTGGGGATGACCGTCGTACAGAACTGCAGGTAGGCGATGTAACATCGATTGAAGATGAAGATTTGATTGATGAAGAAGATGTTTTGATCTCTTTGACACATAAAGGCTATATCAAACGGCTTTCGACAAACGAGTTCCATACGCAGAATCGTGGCGGCCGTGGTGTCCAGGGAATGAATACGCATGATGATGATTTTGTGGAACAGCTTGTTTCGACGAGTACCCATGATACTTTATTATTCTTCTCTGATCTCGGCAAAGTCTACAAAATGAAGGGCTATGAAGTTCCTGAGTATGGTCGCCAAGCCAAGGGAATCCCTGTAATCAACCTACTAGGTTTGGATTCCGGTGAACGTGTACAAGCTGTGATTAATGTCCGCGGGGAAGCAGCCTCATCGAAGAACTTTCTCTTCTTCACCACGAGACTCGGCACTGTTAAACGCACTGCTGTATCTGAATTTACCAATATTCGTCAGTCGGGTCTTCGTGCGATTAATCTGCATGATGATGATTCCTTGATTAGTGTGCTGCTGACAGATGGCAAAAAGAATATTGTTATCGCATCCCATTCTGGTTATGCTGTATCTTTTGCCGAACTAGATGTGCGTGCCATGGGCAGAACCGCTTCTGGTGTTCGCGGGATGAATTTACGGACTGGCGATTATGTTGTTGCTGCTGACTTGCTGATTCCCGGTCAGAATGTTTTGGCGATTACGGAAAAAGGTTACGGAAAACAGACCGCAGTTGAAGAGTATCCAATACGCGGTCGTGGCGGCAAAGGCTATAAAACAGCTAATATCTCTGAAAAGAATGGGCCTTTAGCTGGTTTAGCTGTTGTTTCCGGTAATGAAGATATCATGATTACCACTGATTCTGGTGTCATGATTCGCTTTAAAGCCGGGGATGTTTCAATTACCGGAAGAGCCACCTTAGGAGTTCGTGTTATTCGAATCGAGGAAGGTTCTAAAGTTGCTACTTTGGCTAAAGTTGAAGCAGAAGATGATGAAACTTCGCAAGATGAAGTAGGATCTGCAGAAGACCAGACAGATAACGCAACAAAAGTTCAAAATCTTGCTGATCAATTAATTGATGAGAATAAAGATGATAAACAAGATTAATAAAAACCACTTCATGATTGAGGTGGTTTTTATTAATCTTAAAAAAAATAAGCAGACTTTTATTGATACCACCAAGTATCGTAAATAGTTACCGGTAAATGGCGCTTTTGTTTGGTACTAAGATACAGTTTTTCGATTGTTTCGGCCGCCTGTTCAGGTACCTGACGTCCCTCTAAGTAGTCGTCAATATATTTATAAGAAACCCCCAATGCCACCTCGTCAGGCAGCTGAGGACGCTCATCTTCGAGATCTGCAGATGGTACTTTGTTATATAGAGCCTCGGGCGCGTGTAGAAATTTCAGCATTTGTTTGCCCTGACGCTTATTTAACCGCCACAAGGGATCGATATCGGTTCCGCCGTCACCATATTTGGTAAAGAAACCAGCAAAAGCTTCAGCAGCGTGATCTGTACCAACAACGACGCCGGCGTGCTCTCTTGCAACTGCATATTGAGCAATCATACGCATCTTGGGTTTAATCGAACCCCGGCTCATATCGTCAACGACCAAACCGGCATCTCGCAAGGTTGCTGTCAGTGCATCTGTCGCTGCTTTGATGTTGGTTGTCACTGTTATATCGGGCTCAATGAAATCTAGAGCAGCTCGTGCATCATCTTCATCGGCTTGCTGGCCATATGGTTGTCTGATCGCAACGAATTGATAGGACGAATCCTTTTTCTCTTCTCTTAATTCTTGAATGGCTGTTTGTGCAAGCTTACCTGCTAAGGTCGAATCTTGACCACCTGAAATAGCTAAAGCATAGCTTTTATAATTTGGATTAGCTAGTAAATAGTTTTTTAAAAAGGAAATTGAGCGGTCAATTTCTTCTTTGGGATCGATAACCGGCTGTACATGCAGGTCAGCAATGATTTCAGCTTGTAAAAGTCTCATTAGTTCTGTTCTCCTGATGATTTTTGTTCTTTTGTTCTTCTGGGGCAACCAACTGCCCATTGAAGACATTCTTTGGATAATCAAGATTATTCTACCTTTTTTTGCTTCCTGTAGCGGATTTCAGTCAGCTGCAATTGTTTATATAAAAATGAAGAAGATATATCCTATAGATGGCTGATATTTTAAGTGTGAGAGAGAAATATACGAAATTAAATTCTAGAGATCATCAGACGAAACGAGGTTTGAAAATGACAGAAATTTTAAATAAGTATTTATTTGACGAAAAAGCTTATGACTATCACGATGCGGCTTATAAAGCTTTGGTTGTGCCCAAAACTAAAGTTCATAGCCTTAGAATTCCAAAAATTCTAGAAGCAGACAAAATCCAAGGGGACACAATTTATTACACCATTCGTGCACAAACAGGAGAAACACAAATTTTAGATGGCAAGCCAACCGCTACATGGGGATATGATGCCAGTGTCCTTGGGCCCTTAATCAAATTCGTATCAGGCAAACACTACCATTTGACTTTGATTAACAACCTGCCCGAAGTGACAACTTGGCATTGGCATGGATTGGATATTCCCGGTCCAATCGAAGACGGAGGTCCGCACGCACCGGTACGGCCTGGTGAAAAAAAAGAGATCGAATTTGATATCAATCAGCAAACGATGACAGCTTGGCTTCATCCGCATCCATGTCCACATACTGCAGAACAGGTCTGGCATGGCTTGGCAGCACCTGTTGCCGTGATTAATCCGGCAGATAATTTGCCACAAATTCCACATGATTGGGGAATTGACGATATTCCGATTATTTTCCAGGATCGAACCTTCCACGATAATCAATTAGACTATCAAAGCGATTATGATATGGATGGAACCTTGGGGGACACTGCTTTGGTAAACGGTACTGCAAACGCCGAATTTACAGTAACACGGCCTTGGCTTCGTTTGAGAGTATTGAATGGTGCTAACCGGCGGGAACTTCGGCTAAATTCAAATGATAATATCACAATGACACAGATAGCATCGGATGGCGGCTTTTTGCCGCACGCGGTTCCGCTGACTAAATTAATGCTGACTTGCGCCGAACGAGCAGAATTGCTGCTTGATTTTTCATCATATAAAACTGGTGATCAAGTCGTATTGAAAGCTGACGACACGCCGATTCTGAGACTTAAAGTCGGTGATTTTACAGAAGATAACCGTTCACAGTTACCGGCAACTTTAAAGCAGATTGAACGTGGTTTTACCGGTGGTGCCACACATAAAGTTGTTATGGCTGGGATGGATGATTCTGTTCGGATTAATGACAAGCTTTATGACATGACCCGTATTGACGACCAGCAGGTAATGGGTAAAAACGAAATTTGGGATGTTTCTAATACAAATGATGATATGCCGGGTATGGGAATGATTCATCCATTCCATATGCATGGCATGTCCTTTCTCGTGTTATCCAGAAATGGGCATGACCCCTATCCGAACGAATTTGGTTTTAAAGATACGATTGGTGTTAATCCTGGCGAGCACGTTAGACTGCTGGTTAGATTTTCTGTTCCCGGTATCTTCATGTATCACTGCCACATATTGGAACACGAAGATACTGGTATGATGGCTCAAATTGAGGTCATTGATCCAGCACATCCGATACACTGGGATTTGAAAGATTTGTGCGAGAAAAATGGTGTCGATCCGCATATGCAGATGTAGTCTGTTTGTTTTTGAAACATAGCTTGAAGTTGATGCAGCTTGCTTTTAAGCGCGTTTCCCTGTATCATATTTGTCCGTGATGAAATACTCACTTTCCTTACCGCTTAGGCGGTCAGAGACCAAAAGGAGGTAAAAAATGGCTAGTTATGAATTAACTTATATTGTTCGTCCTGACTTAGATAAAGACGCAAAAGCAGCTTTGGTTGCACGTTTTGATAAAGTATTGACCGACAATGGCGCTACAATTGATAAATCCGAGGATTGGAATTCTCGTCGCTTCACATACGAGATTAACGGTTACCGAGAAGGAACTTATCATGTTGTTGTTTTTGCGGCCGCTGATGATAAAGCGACTAATGAATTTGATCGTTTGGCTAAGATCTCAGAAGACATCTTGCGTCATATGATCGTTGCTGTTGACCCTGCAAAACTTGCTGATGCTCACGCTAAACAAGCGGCAGCGGCACAAAGGGCAGCTGAGCGTCGTGCACAGCGTGAAGCTGAACGCAGCGCTGCACAAGCGCAATATAATGCTGCTAATGAGGCAAAAGCTGCATCAGCACCTGTATCAAGCGAAAAGTAAGGAGTTTTATGATCAATCGAGTTGTATTAGTTGGCAGATTAACCCGTGATGTTGAATTACGCTATACCGGGAGCGGTGATGCGGTTGGCTCGTTTACGATTGCAGTTGAAAGAAATTTTACAAATCGTGCCGGTGAACGTGAAGCGGATTTTATTAGTTGTGTTATTTGGCGCAAACCAGCAGAAAACTTTGCCAATTTTACAGGCAAAGGTGCCATGATTGCTGTCGAAGGACGTTTGCAAACGCGAAGTTATGATAATAATCAAGGTCAGAAAGTTTATGTGACTGAAGTTGTTGTAGATAATTTCCAGTTATTAGAGACGCGGGCTCAATCTGAAGCTCGCCGTTCTCAAAATGGCAGTTCCGCGGCGCCTCAGCAGAACCAGAATAATTTTAAAATCCCGGCTCAGCAGTCAAATCCGTTTGACGCGCAATTTAACAATCAATCACAGTCAAGCTCAGCTAATAATGATCAATCTAGTGCTTCCAGCCCCTTTGATACAGATGCTGGAAACAATTCGGTTGATATCTCGGATGATGATCTCCCATTCTAAATTTTTAAGAAAGGACTATCAATAATGCCTGAAGAACATTCAAACCAAAGAACTCAGACTTTTAATGGCGAGCGGACAAACCGTCCTAGCCGTACTCCTCGTGGAGACGGTGATCGCCGCGGCCGTCGTCAAGGTGGCCGTCGTCGTGTCGATTACCTCGCTGTCAATCACATTGAATATGTCGACTATAAAGATACTGAGTTATTGCAGCGTTTCATTGCTGACAATGGTAAAATTTTGCCGCGCCGGATTACCGGCACTAGTTCAAAAAATCAGCGTAAAATTGCAATTGCAGTTAAGCGTGCGCGCATCATGGCTTTACTGCCATTCGTTGCTAACAACTGATTTTCATATTGTTGGTTAAAAAGCATTTCCGTCAGGAGTGCTTTTTTGTTTCTTAAGAAAGGGTTAAAGTTCTTGGATCGTGATAAAATTAGATTCTTGATGAAGAAATATTCAAATTTACCTGCCTTCATAAAAAATTATCGCGTCATCTATCTGATTGGCATTTTTTTGTTGCTGGCAATTAGTGGTTTCGTTTTTTCATTACGTTTTGGTCCGATTATTTCTGTCATATGGGTCGCGTTTGTCATTTTGGCTGCATTGCTCCTGTATAGCTTGATAAGTTCTTTAGGTGTTGACTTTCAGACATATATGACCAACCTGTATGGGCGAGTGTCTATTTCTCAAACAAGCGCGTTGGATCAAATGCCTATCGGTGTTATGCTGCTCAATTCAAACGGGGAAATTGAATGGGTGAATGAGAATCTTTTGAATGTCATTGGTGATCGGTCGGTTATCGGCAAAAATATAAAAGATGCTGATCCTGAGCTTAATCAATTTGTACAAGCTAATAAAGATAGCGGGCCGGCCGAAATCAGCTGGCGGGATGGTAAGTTCTCTCTTCAGGTTCAAGGAAATGGTCGAGCAATATTCCTTCTTGATCTAACAGACGTATCTAAATATGAACTGTTGTATCAAAATGACCGACTTTTTTACGGTTTAATCAACGTTGATAATTATGAAGAAGTTATTCAAGATGCAACGGATTCTGATTCAAGTCGTTTGATAGCATTTATTTCTGGCAGACTCGATAATTGGGCGAAAAAGTATCATTTGTTTTTACGACGGATATCAGCAGATCGTTATCTTTTTTTTGGACGTTTGCCAAATTTAAAGCAGCTTGAAGACGATCGTTTTTCTATTTTGGATGAGATACGAGAAGAATCTTTAAAACAAAACATGCCTTTGTCTTTATCGGTCGGTATTGCATATGGTATTTCAGATTTAAATAACTTAGCTGATTTAGCACATCGAAATCTAGACTTAGCCTTAGGCCGAGGCGGCGATCAGGTTGTGATTCGCGACAACGAAAATCCAGCTATCTATTATGGCGGGACCTCAAATCCAATGGCCAAAAGAACACGAGTCAGAGCGCGTATGATTGATCAGGCTTTGTCGGATTTGCTAAACAACACTGATGTTGTCTTTATTTGCGGTCACCAAAATCCAGACATGGATTCTCTTGGTGCAGCTTTAGGCATCTGGCGAATGAGCCGTTTGCATGATTTGCCTGCCTACATTGTGATTGACGAACAAAATCTGCAGCGTGATGTCAAACTAGTCACGACAAAATTTAGCGAAGAAATTGCAGCTGCGAATGCCAAAATTAAAGAGCAGGCAGCAGCTTCTGACGACAATCAGCCGCCTAAACTCATCGAGTATCCCTTCATTTCAGAAAAGAAAGCGATGGCGCTTGCCAGTGACCAAAGCCTTCTCGTACTCGTGGATCATTCTCGGCCGACCATTTCAGCTGCCGGACAACTTTTGGACCGATTAAAGTCTTCTTTGGTCGTGATTGATCATCACCGAATTGCTGATGAAGGTTTTGCTGAAAAACCACTGCTTTTCTATGTTGAACAATATGCCTCATCTACCTCTGAATTGGTTACTGAACTCTTAGGTTACGAGGATCGCCGCAAATCACCATTAACTAAAGTCGAGGCGACAGCATTGTTAGGCGGCATCCAGCTGGATACCAAGGGCTTTACAGCTCACAGCGGGTCAAGAACTTTTGATGCTGCTAGTTTTTTAAGGGCTGCTGGCGCTGATACACAATTATTGCGGAGCTTCGGTAAGGAATCCAAGGAAGATTTGCTAGTTAAAGCACATTTGTTAGAATTAACTGATCTAAACGAAAATATTGCAACCGTTGTTGGTGAAAATGAGATTGACTATAATTCTGTTTTAGCTGCTCAGGTTGCGGATGAACTCTTAAAAATTCAAGGCGCATCTGCCAGCTTTGTCATTACTCGCCGACCAGATAAGAAAGTTGGTGTTTCCGCTAGATCAGATGGCAGTGTTAATGTTCAATTGATTATGGAAAAAATTGGCGGCGGCGGATCGTTATCTAATGCAGCGGCACAAATCGAGACTGATAATATTGTTGAGGTTAAGCAGCAGTTGGAGAAAGTTATTTTTGATTCATCAGATGAAAAGAAATAGGAGGCCATATGAAAGTTATTTTTTTACAAAACGTCAAAAACCAAGGGAAAATTGGTGACATTAAAGAGGTTCCCGATGGATATGCAAATAATTTTTTAATTAAGAATAAAAAAGCCGTCTACGCTTCTCCTGAAAATGTCTCAAAATTACATGGACAACAAAATTTAGAAGCAAAGCAGGCTGCTAAGGTTTTGGCTGATGCACAACAACTCAAAGAGACATTAGCTTCGCCAAAAACAATTGTGCAATTTGCAGAACACGTGGGTCCTGATGGCCGTTTGAACGGTTCTGTGACTGCGAAAGAAATTGCCGATCAATTGGCAAAACAGTACCAATTAAGCGTTGACAAGCGTAAATTGGACCTTTCACAGCCGATTAAGACGGTTGGCCTGCATGAAATTCCGGCAAAGCTTCATCAAAAAGTCTCAGCCTCAATCAAAGTCAATATTTCGCAGCTGGATTAATAATGGCAGATTCATTAATGGACAATAGAATTCCACAGGAAATTCAGACTGAAAAAGCATTGCTTTCAGCTTTTTTTTATACCAATGGTCTCAGCCAGCAGCAGGACGTTTTGGATCGCATGCTGGGGATTATTTCCGAAGATGATTTTTATGATCCTAAAAATAAAAAAGTTTTTCAAGCGATTAATGAACTGCTAAGTGATGATAAAATTGTTGAGCCCCTAACTGTATCGGATCAAATGAAAACCGACAAGAGTCTGGATATGGTCGGCGGGGAAGGTTTTATTTCGGAAATCCTGCTGGCTGACGGTACGATAGCCAACGTTGAAAACTATGCTAAGGCGGTTCATGAAAAGGCCACTCAACGGCGCTTGATTGATTTATTCAACCAAGGCAACGGTTTGGCACACGATCCCTCTTCTCAATCGCAAGATCTTATTGCTAATGTGCGAGCAAAACTAGATTCAATCGAAGATCAATCTGAGAATACTGATTTTATTGAACTGAAAAACTCACTTAGTAAAACAATCGATAACTTAAATAATTCCGCAAAAAACAATTCTATCCTGCGTGAAGGCGCTTTGCCTAGCGGTTATGCCTACTTGGACAAACTTACAAAGGGTTGGCAGCCGAATAACCTCATTATCCTAGCAGCACGTCCCGCCGTTGGTAAAACTGCTTTCGCTTTAAATCTAGCAATTAATGCTGCTAAATCTAAGGAGATTGGTAAAAAAACTGTTGTCGTCTTTAACATGGAAATGGATGACCAATCCTTATCAACACGAATTTTAGCTGCTAATGCACGTGTACCCATGGACAAATTGATGACTGGTAAAGATTTGACTCAATCTACTAACGGGCAGGTGGATCCGAATGCCGATTGGACGCGGATTATGCTGGCTAACGAAAGATTGAGTCGGTTGAATATTCACTTAGACACAACTCCAGGAATCCGCATCAATGAGATCCGTGCCAAATTGCGTAATCTGCAATCACAGTCGCAAAGAGAAGACCCGGAAGGCGGTATCGGACTTGTGATTATCGATTATCTGCAGCTGATCGAGTCCGATGTGACTGAATCTCGGCAGCAAGCCGTCGCTGCGATTTCACGTTCATTAAAAAAATTAGCCGGTGAATTGGATTTGCCGATTATTGCTTTGTCCCAATTATCCCGAGGCGTTGAAGGCAGGACGACAAAACGGCCGATGCTGTCTGATTTGCGTGATTCTGGCGCGATTGAGCAGGATGCTGATATCGTGATGTTCTTGTATCGTGACGATTACTATGATCAGAACGGCCATTCAGAAGATGATGAAGATTTTGATGAATCAGCTATCCCGGATCGCGGGCCAGTTGAACTGATTGTTTCAAAGAACAGACAGGGTGCCAATGATACGGTTAAACTCATGTTTGATCGAAGCATTCAATTCTACGGCAATTTGGATCCGCATAACAGTTAGTATGACTTGTGATTGATATTTTTATCACAAGTCTTTTTTATTCAACTGGTTCTAAATTGGTTTTTTCTAATTGCTAATCGTGTCTTTCTTTGATAAATTTATTCTTCGTAAGGTATTTCTTTAATTTGAGAAGGGGATCAACTTGAAGCTTGTTGCGAAGAACCTGACATTAGCCTATGAGGCCGGTCAAAACATTATTGACGATATCAATTTCGAAATTGAGGATCATAAACTTGTTTCGTTGCTGGGGCCTTCTGGTTCTGGTAAATCAACGATTTTAAATATGATTGCAGGTTTATTAACACCAACTGCAGGTGAAATATATTTCGGTGAGCAGAATGTGACCAAATTGACAGTCTCTAACCGAAATATTGGTATGGTTTTTCAAAATTATGCCCTTTATCCAAATATGACGGTCAGGAATAATATCGGCTTCCCACTTAAAATTGCCAAAATTGCTAGAAATAAACGTCAAGAGGAAATAGAGAGGCTAGCCAAACTTGTCCATGTTGATGATCAGCTGGACAAACGGCCTGGTGAACTTTCTGGCGGTCAGCAGCAGCGTGTCGCAATCGCCAGAGCGTTAGCCAGAAAACCAGCCGTACTTTTATTAGATGAGCCTTTATCTAATTTGGATGCCAAATTAAGAACTGAAATGCGGGAAGAGATTGCGCGTATCCAACATGAGACTGGTGTTACGACTATTTTTGTCACGCATGATCAGAATGAGGCTATGCATATTTCTGATAAAATTATGCTCTTGTCTGATGGCACGATTCAACAGTATGCTGTGCCCAATGACCTCTATGATCGGCCGGCCAATTTGTTCACGGCCAAATTTATTGGAGATCCGCAAATCAATACCTTTGATCAGCCGCAAGCTTTGGCTTATCTACAAAAGTATTTTGCAAAACCCGTTAAAACCATTGGCATTCGTCCAGATGCGCTCTCGACAATTAAGACTACAGGCAGTGTTGCTTTGCCGGTAACATTGAAATCCTATTCTAAATATGGTGCTGAGGAATTGTCTCGTTTTGATTTTTTCTCTGTTGAACTTGATGGTGAAAATGTGGATGGCGTCAGCGATACACAAATCGGTCAAGCATTAGAAGTATATGTTCCCTTAACGCAAATTCATGGCTTTGACGATCAGGATCAGCACGTTGATGTTATCCAACCCTCGGCCAAGATTCTTGAGGCCAATCGTTAATCATGATGAATGCTAAGCAAACTTGGAAAGGCTCAATCAAGGGCTGGCTGTATATTCTGCCAATGCTGATCGGTATTGCTATTTTTAGTATTTACCCGATTCTAAAATCCTTCTCCATGTCATTTTACACAGATTATCAATTTCTCACTGATACGGTATTGGCTCGCGGGTGGGGAAATTTTACATATCTATTCTCTGATGGCGATTTTCATCTGGCGGTAGTTAATACGCTTATTTATGTTGCAGGGGCAGTACCCTTGACGATTATTTTTTCGCTACTGTTTGCAGTTTTGCTGTTCAGGATTAAATGGCTGTCCGGATTTTTCCGTACAGTCTATTTTTTGCCTTTTGTTACATCTACGATTGCGATTTCAATGGTCTGGACTTGGATATTTAATGCGCGGTCCGGACTGGCTAACTATTTTTTGGGCCTGGTAGGTATTCATCCCATCGATTGGCTGAATGATCCTAAATATGCCATGCTGACTTTGATTATTATTTCTATCTGGAAAGGATTGGGATTCAATATCATTCTCCTTATGGCTGGTTTAGGTAATATTGATAAACGATATATGAATGCTGCTCGAATCGATGGTGCTAATGCTTGGCAGATTTTCTGGCACGTTACTTTGCCACAATTGTCACCGACTATTTTATTTGTCTTCATCAATGGCGTAATCGTTGATTTTAAAGTTTTTGATGAGGTTTTTGCGGTATTTGGCGGCCAGCCCGGCCCAGCCCAATCTGCGATGACGATGGTCTTTTATATTTATCAGCAGTTTTATGTCATGAATCAATATGGCAGAGCAGCTGCGGCATCTGTGATCTTGTTTATCATGATTTTAATTGTCACTGTTTTACAATTACTGATTTCACGGCATTTTGATTACCGTCGTCCCACAAAGGTTAGGAAAGCAAAGGGAGGCGTTTCCCTATGAATAATATGCAGCAGACCAGGTTGAAGACAAAAAAAAAGATCGATATTATTACGGTTCTGGTGTACTTGCTTGTTATCGCAGGCGCTATTGTCATGGTGATACCCTTCATTTGGATGCTTTCGACCGCCGTAAAAACACAATCAGAGTCGATTGAAGTACCTCCGATTTGGATTCCAAAAGTATTCCATTTTGAAAACTTTGTTAGTGCGTGGCAGGCAGCGCCCTTTGCAACTTACATGATGAATTCAGTCTTTGTGACAGTTGCAACAACAGCCTTACAGTTATTTACGAGCATTTTGGCAGCCTTCGGCTTTGCGAAACTTAATTTTAAAGGTAAAAATTTATTATTCATTCTGTTATTGGCAACTATGATGGTGCCTGGCGAAATGTTGATTATTCCAAATTATGTGACGCTTGCTAAAGTAGGTTTGATTAATACTTATGGCGCTCTGATCATACCGTGGATTGCAAGTTTTTTCTCGGTATTTGCTTTACGTCAAAGTTTTCAGTCGGTTCCTGATTCTGTTTATTATTCAGCAAAAATTGATGGATCTTCTGATTGGCGTTTTCTATGGCGAATTTTAGTTCCAATGAGCAGGTCATCGATTGTCGCTGTCACAATGCTGCAAGTAATTGGTTCATGGAATAGTTTTATGTGGCCATTGATTGTTACTAATAGCGACAGTCTCAGGACTTTGCCAGTCGGATTGCAGTCTTTTATGACTGAATCAGGCATTCAATATCCACAGTTGATGGCGGCAACGACTTTTGTCATTCTGCCGATGGCAGTACTATACTTATTCCTGCAAAAGTATATTATTGCAGGAATTTCAAGATCAGGATTGAAAGGATAATTTAATGAAGAAAGTTAAAATGTTTGGCATGGCCACTTTGGCTTTGTTTGGAAGTACAACGGCAATTAGCGCGGTTGCCCCGGTCGCAGCCAGTGCGGCTAGAACAAAGGTCGTACTTTGGGATGGTATGACCGGTCCTTATGCCAAGGCTTTAGACAAGATTGTGAAGGGTTACAATCGTTCTCAATCTAAGTACACAGTTGTTCGCCAATCGCAAGGGAACTATGCAGCTTTAAATCAGAAAATTATGGCTGCGGCCAAGTCGAGAACCTTACCAGACATGGCTCAAGCTACTTATACACAAGTGCCTGATTATCAAAAAGAAAATCTTGTTTCGCCTCTAGACAGCTATATGCTGAAGGGCAGCGACAAAATTTCAAAAGCACAATTGAAAAATATTTATCCTGGTTTTATTTCATCTTCTAAATGGCAGGGTAAATATTATTCAATACCTTTCTCTAAATCGGTTCGTGTCATGCTTGTGAACCAGGATCTGCTCAAGCAATTAGGATTCTCGACACCGCAAAGCTGGAATGACTTGGAAAAGATTGCGAAGGCTGCCAAGGCCAAGGGCGATGCCGGAATTGGATTTGATGCTTCCTTTGATATGGAACTTGAAGGTATGTCCACAGCAGCTGGAAATAAGTTCGTTTCCAAAAATTTGAAAGTCAATTTTGCTAAGCCGAAAGTCCTCAAAGCAGCCAATACTATTTACGACATGCTGCAAAATGGCGAAGCTTGGACTGCCGGTGCTGACGTATATGGTACAAATCGTTTTGCTGAAGGTAAGACGGCTGTCTACTTCTCTAGTTCAGCCGGAGTCACAATTTCTGCTTCCACAGTGAAGAAGTTCAAGCTGGGTACAGCAGTGTTTCCTAGCTATCAAGGAAAACGTGCAACTGAATTTGCCGGTAACGATATCGTGATGATGAATAACGGCAAAAAGCATCAAGCTGGTGTTTGGTCCTTTATGAAGTATCTGTTGAAAAACAAGACTACGGAACAATGGGCTGAATCAACTGGTTATCTGCCTCTGACAAAGAAGGCACGCAACTCTGCCTCTTATAAGAGTTATTTGAAAAAGAACCCGCTTTTCAAAGCTGCTGCTGACTCATTGCCATACGGCTTCCAAGCTACGGCCTTTTCTGGGTATAACGACTACCGGAATAAGATGCTGACAGCGATTGATGCAGTGACTGCTAAAAAAGAATCCCCATCCAAGGTATTCCCAGCCACAGCTAAAGAAATGAAAACAATTATTTCAGACAACAAGTAAATAACTGTAAGTGCTAAAACCATTCGCGATATGAATGGTTTTTGTTTTGTCTTAAAATAGAATACATGACAACTGAAGTAACTTTTTTAAATGGACTTAATACAATTGGCGGAAATATTGTCAGTTTTACGAATGGAAAAACACGTATAATCATGGATTTTGGTGTTCCCAGCGACCCCAGAGACGGTGATTCAACATCTGATTTAATCCAGCAAGGAATATTACCAAACACGCCGGAATTATTTGATGCAAAGGCGCAGCAGCTTTTTGATCATCAAGCTATTTTTATTTCGCATTTGCATATCGACCATATTGGCGCTTTAAAATTTTTAAAAGCCGAGCTGCCAATATATATGACAACCGATTCAAAAAAATTGTACGAGGATTTAATCGCTAGTGGTGATGAAGCGGCTGTAGCTAATCTGCAAGCTGTTGATTATGAACAACCGGTCAAAGTTGGACCTTTTTCGATTAGCTTTTTTAAATCGGATCACGATATTATTGGTGCCAGTGCCATAAGAGTGGTTGATGATGAAGGACATATCTTCGTTTATTCTGGGGATGTGCGTTATAATGGCCCAGATCCTCAGAGTGTTGCACATTGGGCAAAGTCTGTAGCCAATCCCCAAGCGGATCTATTTTTGCTGGAGGGCACTAGTTTTTCTTTTGATGATGAAAAAGGTGATCACGCAGAAAAGATTGTTCCCGATGTTGAAGGCAGTCTGGTCGAGCTGTTTTCTGACAAACTTTCCTCTAACCACTTGCTGGTAATCAATCCCTATCCTCGGAATGTGGCGCGTTTGTATGCCTTGGAACAGGCGGCTCGGGAATTTGGACGGCCAATTGTATGGGAGAAATTCTATGCCGATCTATTGAAGCAATTTTATTCCCAGACACACCCATTAACACTTGGCAAAGAGGTTGATTTATCTGAAATAATCGCATATCCGGAAAATTATGTGCTGCAAAATAGTTTTCAGAATTTAGATAATCTAGCCGATTTTTATCAGCCGATATTTTTGCAGATGAATGGTGAACCGCTGGGCGATTATGATCCGCGATATCGCGTGCAGCAGGAAAAATTGCAAAAGTTTGCTGCAGAATTTATCTACGCTGGTGCATCGGGGCACGCTGTTAAATCTGATTTAATCAAAATTGCTCAGCAGGTCAAAGCAAAATTAACAGTTCCCTGGCATTCATTTAAGCCTGAAACAGAGGCTCGCGTGCTAGAAGAAGCTGGACTTCGAGTCAAGCTGCCGCATAAAAACGAAACGATGGTTTTTAACTAACCGATTGTTAATGAATTCTCTTTAATATGTAATTGGCGACTTGCACATCATATTGACTAATAAAAGCCGTTGACTGCATCGAGGCGTTCATGAGTGCATCACCGTTGATGTGCTTTAATCCGATGACGTGACCCAATTCATGTTCGATTGCCGGTATGATGTATGGTTGGTCGTCCACTTGCTGCATAAAATCACGATTGAGATAAATACCTCCTTGACCGGTGGCAGCTAAGATGTGTTCACCATAGCCGACGTCTCTATTAATTTTAGAGAATTGCTGATTCGACAAGTCATAGAGTGTAATCGTAGCCTGTGACTGATCAAATTCATGAAACAAATGACGTTTTAGTGCTTTGTTCCATAAGGACATTGCTTTTCTTGCTTCAGGCGCATAGTGGGTCTGGCTTAAATTGATCAGCACTTTTTTATTGCGCGGAATTTGAGTGGTCATGACAGAGTCCCTGAGAGCTGGGCGCCGAATATAAAGAACAAAAGTGAAGCTGGCGGCCAGCAGTAGTAGGATAGCAATCAGTGAGAGTACTAGCTGAAGATTTTTTGCTAGCCGTTGACGCATTGTTATCCAAAGAAGCCATGCAGCAGATTCGCAACTTGGGCCGCTGCCCAGATGATGAAGAGCAAATCTGAAATAATGGTTGTCCAGCCAAAATACTTGGTCAAAGGCAGGTAGGAAAAGGCGGGCAGATTATGATTTTCCCGGTATCTTACGATAATCGAGGTCGAGAAAATATTGATTGTGATCACGACGAAGAAAACATTGGTCAAAATTCGTGAAAAAGAATTTTGAAAATAATTAGGCAGTAGGATAATTAACAAGGCGATCCATTGAATTTTGCCTGAGTTAATCCATTGAAGGAATCCCCGCAGAAAATCTGAATAAACTATTTTCTCAAACCATTTTCCTGATGTAACAACCGTTAGGGAACGCTCATAGCTTTCATTTTTTAATTTAAATCGTTGCGAGCTGCCATAAATTTTATCTGGATTTTCAGCTGCCCAGGCGTTGGCCATAGATAGAGCGAGAAACAGAATAATAATTGCTATCAACGTAATGAGTAACCAAGTTAATAGACTGCTGAGCCACCTCAAAGACGGCATAAAAAAGGGCAGAATAAATAGGGCAATCAGAAAACCAAGCAGCGGAATATACCGGCGTTTTTGAATGAATCGTGTGAAAAAACGTATCCAGCGATCAAAACTGGGACTGTTTTCCCGCTCGTGAGCAAAGGTTGCAATTAAACGATCGTTTTCAAAACTGTCTTTAGACTGGGGAAGTGTCAATCCTTGTGCCAGCAGCCATGAAGCCAAATTCCGGCAGGATTTTTTGAATTGTGTTAATTTAGTTAACATTTCACTGTCATTGTATAATAACGGCATTCATAGATGAACAAAAATCAAGTTGGTTGTTTTATCTGCTTGATTTTAAAGGGAGAGATCATGCGTGTTCTTTTACAGAAAGTTAGTTCAGCCAGCGTGTCAATTGATAAAAAAGTCGTTTCGCATATTGGAAAGGGCTTTTTATTATTAGTGGCTGTTGAAGATTCTGATGGTGCAGAAGAAGTGGCTTACCTAGTACATAAAATTATTAAACTGCGAGTATTCCTAGATAAAAAAGGCAAGATGAATTTATCGATTTCAGACGTTGCTGGTTCGATTTTGTCTGTGTCGCAATTTACTTTATATGCTGATACAAGAAAGGGCAATCGGCCAAGTTTTACTGATGCCGGACAGCCAGCGCATGCTCAGGCAATCTATAACGACTTCAATCAAGCATTGACTGCCACTGGTATTCCGCTAGAGACAGGTGTCTTCGCAGCTGATATGGCGGTTAAGTTAGTCAATGATGGCCCAGTTACGATCATGTTTGATACAGATCAACGATAAAGGTCAACTTTGATCATCAGAAGTTGAAATTAATTCACGAATCAAGGCTTCCAATATGAAAACGACTGGTACTTGGGTCGTGACGTTTAAATCAGGTCCAATCATCTCAGATTTAGCCTGGTAGGCAAAGTTCACATCAGATAATTTAGCAATACTGTTACTGCTGTTGTTGGTAATACTGATAATTTTTGAGTTTTGTTCCCGCAGTTTTTGAGTCTGGGCGACACTTTCTTTTGTTTCGCCGCTTACTGAAAGAACAATTCCAGTCACAGAATTGGCCAAACTGCCAAAACGAAAAGGAAAAAAAGGGTCGTTGCTAAAGTGTGCGTTGAATCCGAAATTTGAAAATTCCCTCGCACCATATTCTGCAAGCACACCGGAAGTGCCGATACCGAAGAAGATGATGAACTTGCTTGGTAAGAGAATTTTTTTGGCTGATGCCATTTCATTTTTGAATCGATCGACTAATTTATCATTAAAAAACTCTTTGGCTTCTGAAATTAAATCAAAATTTTTGCCGTTTATCTTAGTTGCCGCATACACTTGTGAAAGTGTAAATTTGAATTCCTGAAAACTTTGATAACCGATTTTGTTAATACATCTGAGAATCGTTGTCGGGGAAACGTTGCTCCTTTTGGATAATTCTCTAATCGTTAGAGCTGGAATATCAACCAAATGAGAAATGATGTAGTTGTATGCTGAAGCTTCAGATGAAGTCAGGTTTTTAATTTCTGTCATGTTAAGAAAATTATAGTTGTCTTTCTGGGCCAAAAAATCGTGAAGTCTCTAGTAGCCTATCTGTTACAAAAAATGGTTCTTGTACCATTATTAGGCCTTTTTGTTATTAATGGAAGCGCTTACAATTATAATAGATGGTGTTGAGGATATCAAATCTTCAACAAGCTTTCACAAGCTTTTTTTAAGGAGAGGAGAATATGGTTGGAAAATAGTAAGACTTTTTCGTTAAATGATCATTTTTTGTGGGGTGGCGCGGTCGCTGCGCACCAACTTGAAGGTGCTTGGAATGTCGATGGCAAAGGCATTAGTATTGCCGATGTGATGACGCAAGGCGCTAATGGTGTTGAAAGAAAAATCACTGATGGCGTGTTGGATGGTGAAAATTATCCAAACCATGAAGCGATTGATTTCTACCACCTCTATCCTGAAGATATTAAGCTGTTTGCGGAAATGGGATTTAAATGCTTTAGAACCTCTATTGCATGGTCAAGAATTTTTCCGCAGGGTGATGAGGATCTGCCCAACGAAGCTGGTTTGAAATTTTACGATGACTTGTTCGATACTTGTTTGAAATACGGTATCAAGCCTGTGATTACTTTGTCCCATTTTGAAATGCCCTACCACTTGGTCCAAGTATATGGTGGATGGCGTAATCGCAAAATGATCGGTTTTTTCACCAAATTTGCCAGAGTTGTGTTTGAAAGATATAAGGACAAGGTCGAATATTGGATGACCTTTAATGAAATCAATAATCAGACTTCATATGATATGACCTTTTCTCTTTTTACAAATTCAGGAATTCTGGCAAAAACAGGGGAAGATCCAGAAAAATTAATGTATCAAGCTGGCCACTATGAAACGGTTGCTAGTGCTTTAGCTGTTCAGATTGGCCACCAAATTAATCCTAATTTTAAAATTGGTGCCATGATCGCTATGATTCCAATTTATCCGGCAAGTTCTAAGCCGGCAGATATTTTCAAAGCCGAAAAGGCCATGCAGATCAGATATTGGTTTGCCGACGTGCAGGTCAATGGCAGGTATCCTGATTGGTTAGTTAAATATCAGCAGAATCATCATTTTGATCTGGATATTACGTTGGCAGACTTAGATGTATTGAAATCGGGTCCAGTTGACTATTTGGGTTTCAGTTATTATATGTCCGCGTCTGTTGCTGCCTCTGAAAGCGATGAACCGGAATACGGGTATAAAGAAAATCACAAATTTGTGAAAAATCCGTACTTAGCTGCTTCGGATTGGGGCTGGCAGATTGACCCGCAAGGCTTGCGTTATGCCATGAATTGGTTAAACGATCGTTATCACCTGCCGCAATTTATTGTGGAGAATGGTTTAGGTGCAATTGACCAACTCGAAGATGATCAAACAATCCATGATGCATATAGGATTGATTATCTGAGGGAGCACATCCGACAGATGGAACTAGCTGTGGCTTACGATGGGATTAATTTGATCGGTTATACCCCTTGGGGTTGTATCGATCTTGTCTCTGCCGGCACCGGACAAATGGATAAACGCTATGGATTCATTTATGTCGATAAAAACGATGCTGGTCATTCTACTTTAAAAAGATATAAAAAAGATTCATTCTATTGGTACAAAAAAGTAATCCAATCCAATGGTCGGGATCTGGACTAGTTTTCATCAACTGAAAGGTTATGTAAGATGGCAAAAAAAACGATTATGCTTGTTTGCGCGGCCGGCATGTCAACCAGCCTTCTGGTTAGCAAGATGCAAAAAGCCGCTGCAGAAGATCACGAAGATGTCACTATTTTCGCTACAGCCGCCTCGGATGCTCAATCGAAGATCGAGAGTGAACATCCCGATATTTTAATGCTGGGACCTCAGGTCAATTATCTGATCAGCAGTTTTAAAGAAAGAGAAACGATTCCTGTCGAGGTCATCAATATGCAGGATTACGGCATGATGAACGGCCGCAAAGTCTTAGAACAAGCACTAAAGGACATGACTTGAAATATCACCGTATTTTCTTGAAAAAGACAGTTTAACAAATATCGCGCTTATTTAATTCAATTGAGAGGAGCGTTAATTATTTATGAACAATTTTGTCAACAAAACAATTTTGCCTCCTGTGATGAAATTTGTGAATACTAAAGCGATCACGGCCTTAAAAGACGGTATGATCGTCAGTTTGCCATTCATCATGGTTGGGTCGGTCTTCCTGCTGCTGAGTTCATTTCCATATACACCAATTGCAAATTGGATGACATCCACAGGCCTATCGGCATATTTTACGCAGGCATATAATGCTTCGTTTGGTATCGTTTCTGTTTTTGCAGTTACCGGTATTGCTTATGTTTGGGTTAAAAATGAAGGATATGAACCACTTCCTGCTGGTTTGACTGCCTTCGTGAGTTTTATTCTTGTTATGCACCCGACCACTGCTGTTATGAATGGTACTAAAACCGTCATTTCAGCTAGTCAAGCACCAACGCTGCTTGGTGGTTTCATTGATCGAACATGGCTTGGCGGTCAGGGTATGATTGCCGCTATTATTGTTGGTATGATTACTGGTTGGATTTATTCTTGGTTTATCAAGCATAAGATTACAATCAAGCTGCCGGAGCAAGTTCCGCCAGCTGTATCTGCTTCATTTGTTGCTTTAATTCCGGCTTTTGTCATTGTTGTTGGCTGGCTGCTGGTTTATATTCTGTTTGATGCAGCAGCAAATGAAACCATGACACAGTGGATTTACCATGTGGTTCAGATTCCTCTGCAAGGCTTGACTGACAGCTTCGGTGGCGTGTTGGGTGTTGCACTTTTGATACCTTTCTTCTGGTTCTTTGGTGTTCACGGTGCCATTATTGTTAGTGGTATTATGTCACCAATTCTGCAAGCTAATGCACTTTCAAACGCTGCTATTTTTAAAGCTGATGGTGTTGTAACTGCTGCTAATGGCGGCCATATCTTCATTCAGCCTCTGCTTGATCAATTCGGTACGGTTACCGGTTCTGGTATGACTCTTGGACTAGTAATCTTCATGTCATTCTTTGCACGTTCTGCTCAAATGAAGAGTATCGGAAAACTATCCCTAGTACCGGGAGCCTTTAATATCAATGAACCGACACTGTTTGGATTGCCAATCGTGCTTAATCCTTTGCTGGCATTGCCGTTTATTTTGATGCCAGCTCTGTCGATGTGTGCCACATATGTCTTAATTCAGATTCATGTGCTGCCTTATTTGACCGGTGTTATGGTTCCCTGGACAACGCCGCCGATCATCTCAGGATTCTTGGTTGGCGGTTGGCAGATGGCAATTTGGCAAGCAATTGTTATAGCTGCTTCATTCTTTGTCTACTTCCCATTTGCACGTCGTTACGATAAGATTCTTTATCAGCAAGAGCAGGCAAAAGAACAAGAAATCTTAAGCAAATAAATATGTTTAGAATATGAAACCTGAAAAAGCTAGCCCAACAGGTTAGCTTTTTTATTACTTCAGATTCCTTGGGGATGTTATTGTTTTTCTAGATTAGCTGTCTTGCTGTCAAGCTAGTTGTTTTTAAGCCCGGTGCTATAATGTTTTTAGTTTTAGGCTAGGAGATCTACCATGCTGCTTGCAATCATTGAAGATGATGAACGCACACGTGAAAACAATGCTGAATTATTTGCCAAGGCAGGTACTGTCAATCTTCCCGTTGTAGTACGTAGCTTTAGTTCGGCTGAATCCTATCTTTTCGCGGCCATTACGCCAGATTTACTAGTCTTAGATATTCGTTTAACCGGAGCAGATGGCATGACGCTGGCTAAGAAAATCCGGCAGGTCGATGCCACGGTACCGCTTGTTTTTCTCAGTAATTATGAGGAATATGTCTTTGAAGGTTACGATGTGAATGCATTGGCTTATATTATGAAGCCGCTTACTTCGGGTAAGGTGGCACATATTCTTCATAAAGTTACTAAGTTGAAGCCGCCTGCAGGCATTGTTGTGAAAACGGATGATGGAACCCGCCGGATTAATTTATTCGATTTACTGGTCGTTGAAGTTTTGAACCATGAGCTGTTGTTTCACACACAACAAGGTGTTATACGAAGCTCTGGGCAATTAAAGGATTTTTCGAATCTCACGAAACAAGGTTTTGTTCAAGTTTATCGGTCAGTACTTGTGAATCTCAGTTTTATCCGGCGTCTGTCTCCAAGCCTTGTCGATATGGCAGACGGTACGCAATATCCTTTGTCGCGGAAGCAAGCCGCTAAGGTCAAACAAGCCTTTTTTACACATTATCGAAAGCTGGCTGATAATGACTAGTATTTTAGTGGCAGCCATTGCTGTCGGCACAAGCAGCTGGCTTGTTAGTCAGTCTTTTTCTCTTTTCCGGCGTGCAACTGCAGCTATTATAGTTTCCGTCATGACCGCATTAGCTGTCTGGTTTGGACTTTACTGGCTACCGGCTTGCTTACTACTTATTCTTAGTTTATGGGATTGGCATCGGCGTAAAGCGGCATTATCCCAGTTGATCATTTGCGGGGACATCATCGTAGCTGTGATCCTGAGCTTTTGGTTGATAGCTTTGCCTTATGTTTGGCTGCTGCTGGCAACGGGCGAAATTCATTTGTGGCAAAGCCAACGGCATTGGCCATTGCGTTTATTAGGGACAGCATGGATGTTGGCACTGGCTGTTTTAGCGTCTTTTTTGTCGAGCTGGCCGCAAGTTGTTTTGACTTTAGCGATTGCTTTGCTGCTTTTATTTATGACCGAACTTATTTCTTTTTTCTTTACGCAGCAGGATGCTGTTTTTGCCATTGGATTAGACCAGATGATGGCTCAGTATAGTCAGGAAGTGCAGGATTTGTATGCCAATATGCGCGGCTGGCGGCATGATTATCATGATCACTTGCAGGCTTTAAAAGCGTATCTGGATGATCAGCATGTCGCCGAAGCACGCAATTACCTGGATTCCCTCGAAGAACGCTTGGATACAGTAGATACACTGATCCATTCTGGCAACGTTTTGCTGGATGCAATCATGAATGCAAAACTCACTTTAGCCGAACATGCACATATCCCAACCAATGCTAAGGTGTTTGTCGGCACAAGGCCTTTGATTAAGGATTTAGACTTGGTTGTGATTGTGGGAAATTTAATGGATAATGCCCTGGAAGCAATTGAAGAGCAGCCGGATGGCGAGATGCGGCGCCTGCGTGTTTATATCGCCATTTTGAAACAGCAGCTTTATATATCTGTGACGAATTCGCGCCCGCGCGATCAGACTATTGATTTTCATTATGCCTCGACCAAAAATGACAAACGCGGCCTTGGCATTCGCCGTATCAACAAACTGGTTTCTAAATATGGCGGTATGATCAATCGTCAATACGAAGACGAAGTTTTCGTGACGGAAATTGCCATACCACTTGCGCAGAGTAAATAACCATTTACGCAAAAAATGGCCTCAATGGTCATTTTTTTTGTAGGGTAAGTGAAGTAAAGAAAAGAAGGCGATTATCATGGCTGAAAAACATCTGACATATTCTTTGTGGAACAACTTACACTGGTGGTGGGGAATTATGTGCCAAGAACGTCCTTGGATTAAATGGACACTTGTCGGTTATATCTGCCTTACCGCTATCGTATCGGTAATTAGTGTAATTATCCCGGCTTGGCTGGTCTCTTTGCTGGCGTCGCGCGCGCACTTTGCAAACTATGCCACAGTTGCTTTGGCGATGGCTGCCGCTTTGGCTGGTACTGTCGTGGCTCAGAACTTGTGTCTTTCATATGGACGCGATCTTAGCGGTGCAGTCCGATCTCGCGTCCTGCTGCAGATGCATAGTCGTGTCTTGTCAGTGCCTTATCAGCAATTAATCGAACCAAGTACCGAGAAACTTTACCATGAAGCATCGACCAATGGTACTTCTTGGACAATGGCTGGCGCTCAGGCAATTTTTTTCGGGCTTGAAGGTGCTCTGGCAGATAGTATCACGCTCTTGATTTTTGTGCTGACTTTAAGTGCTTTTACCCCTTGGCTATTTGTTTTGGTGTTGCTGGCGGCAGTAGCCAGTTATTTTGCTTTGCAATGGTTCCGTGATTGGTACGACAAACATAAAAATATTTGGGCGGCTGACGAGAAACAGCAGGATTATCTCGAACGTACGGGTTATGCCAGTGAAAACGGCAAGGATGTCCGCCTTTATCATGTTCAAAGCTGGTACCACGCGCATCTGGACAAATTGATTCACGATCGTATGCAGTGGCAGCGCCGCAGTAGTAGGCGCGAGATGGTTAGCCGCATGATCGGGGAAGTGGCCGGATTGGTTAGAGACGCCGCAGCATATAGCTACTTAATTGCGGCCGTATTGGCCAAAACCCTCACCTTGGGCCAGTTCACGCTGTTGTTTTCTGTGACTAATCAGTTTGTGACACTAACCAATCAGCTGCTGGAAGATATGCATATACTACAAAAGGCTAGTATTGATTTGCAGGATGTCAGGCGTTTTTTGGACACTTCTAAGGAGAAAAATCTGCCTCCATTATCAGCAGCTATGGCAAAACAGCTAGCGAAAAGACCTGTCACGATTATTTTTGACCACGTTAATTTTACTTATCCAGAGGCAGTAAAAGAAACATTGCAGGATGTTAGTTTTACGATGCATGCTGGTGAAAAATTGGCTTTGGCCGGTGTCAATGGCGCTGGCAAAAGCACGATCGTCAAATTAATGATCGGACTTTTTACGCCTGGCAGCGGCCGTATCACCATTAATGGCCTTAATGCGGCTATGATACCGCTGCAGGATCGCTATGATCTGTTTGCTCCGGTCTTTCAGGAAACAACACTGATAGCTGCTTCGGTCGCCAACAACATCGCGCTAACAAGCACGCCTGATTCTGCACGTGTTCAAACAGCTTTAGCAACGGCTGGTCTAACGGAAAAAATCGCCAGTCTGCCCAATGGGGTTGAGACCCCAATGACGCGAAATATTGAAGATAAGGGTGTTGAATTTTCAGGCGGACAAGCACAGAAACTCATGCTGGCACGAGCAGTTTACAAGAATGCACCGGTATTGGTGCTTGATGAGCCGACTGCTGCCTTGGATGCGCTGGCTGAAAATGAGGTGTATGAAAGTTTTGCTGGATTAGTACAGGGGAAATCAGCTATTTTTATCTCACATCGTTTGGCATCGACACGTTTTTGCGACCGGATTATTTTTTTGGCAGACGGCAAGATTGCAGCACAAGGCACACACGAAGAGCTGATGGCCCAAGGTGGCAGTTACGCGGAAATGTATCGAGTACAAAGCAAATATTATCAAAAGAATCTGAAATCGGGTGATGGCCATGACTAATCAGAAGAAAAATTTTGGACAAAAACTTTGGAATATTATTCGCGTTGTTCATACACTTGATGCTAAAGCAGTCTGGTTGGAATTGGCTTATGCCTTTGCAATGCTCGCCAGTCCATACCTGAATATCGCTTTTTTGGGACTATTGTTGATCGGCTTGCAGCGTGGGTTTTCAAATGATCATATGCTGCTGTTATTGGCAATCTTCCTGGGGGCGCGTTTGTTTGTAACGCTTATTACCAGCTGGCTGGAAAAATTAGCGGCCGATCATGAGACTTATGTTGGTCAAAGATTGAGATCTAAAACAACAGAAAAACTGCTTAGTATCAGTTATTCGGATTTTGAATCGCCGCAGATGCGTGAAGCATACACAGGAACCAAGCGCGGCATAAATATGAGTGGTGGTCTGACGTCATTATTGCAGAACGGTTTTAGGGATACTTTTTCCTTAATCATTTCGGCTATTTTCGCCATCGGAATCTTTATCACCTTGGCGCAGGGCCATGTGAGAATGAATGCAACAGCTGCTGGTTTTTTCAATGGTTTCTATTATCCGCTGACCCTTGTGCTGCTGCTGGCTGCACCAATCGGATTAGGCTTCTGGGCGACTCAACGCGGCAACATCCAGCAGCGTAAAATGATTGCCGGCATTATTCGAGAAAATCGTGTATTTGGTTATTTTATTAATTTTGTTGATACTTTTAAACACGGTGAATTAACACGGCTTTATCATGCAGATAAGTTGATCGAATCCCAAGAAGAGGCCTCAAATAGCAAGAGCTGGGAAGACTATTGGCGGGGAGCAATCGGTTCGCTCCTTTATGCCCTGCCGCCTACTATTCTGATTAATCTTTTAGTTGGTGCCTTGTTTGCCTTGATTGGACTGCAGGCCTTTGGCGGTGGTATTGCGATCGGCACAGTTTTGATTGCTGTCGGCTATTTTCAACAATTTATGAATGCCTTTAATGAATTTACAGGCAGTGTTGGCTGGTATCTGAATATGATTGATTATCTGCAATACTTTAGTGATTTCTTTTCTCTACCTGACGCGGCAGAATCGGGCAGTTTACCGGTCGAAAAACGAACCGATAATGATTTTGCTATCAGCTTTCATGATGTGTCTTTCAAATATCCCGGTAGCGATACATGGGCACTGAGACATGTGAATCTGGATCTTCATGTTGGAGAACGCCTGGCAATTGTCGGACCCAATGGATCTGGTAAAACGACATTAATTATGCTCTTGACGCGTTTGTATGCGCCGACCGAGGGAAAGATTACGCTGAATGATATTGATATAGCCAAGTATGAAGCTAAAGAATATGAGAGCCTGATGGGTGTTGTTTTCCAAGATTTTCGTCTATTCGCCTATAGTATTTCCGAAAATGTGGCGACAGGCTCTATGCCTGACAAGACACGCGTCTGGCAAGCACTTGATATTGCGGATATCAAAAAACGAGTCGTCGAACTACCCAAGACGATCGATACCCCATTAACAACAGCTTTATCTCCTGATGGTGTTGCAGTTTCGGGCGGAGAAGCACAAAAAATCGCAATTGCCCGAGCTTGGTATAAGAATGCACCTGTTGTCATACTAGATGAGCCGACTGCAGCTTTGGATCCTATTTCTGAATATGAGATTTATCAGCGTTTTGATGACCTGATCGCCGATAAGACAGCAATTTATATTTCGCATCGCATGAGTTCGACGCGTTTTTCCCAACGAATTATTGTCTTTAATCAAGGACAGATTGTCCAAGATGGGACGCACGATTCTTTGATGGCACAGCCGGGCTTGTATCGAGATCTCTTCAATGCACAAGCAAAATACTATACCGATGATCGAGTTGCGTCCGAACGCGCCAATGGCGACAAAAAGACGAATGCTGTGACTGGTTGACTAGCGGAGTATCTTGGGAAACATTTCCTATATTTTGTGAGATGATGTCAGCTAGATGTCGAGGTATTCAATATGGGTTTATCGGTCAATTTAATTAACGACCTTTCAGATGGGATTAAAGGCCCTAAAAACTTAATCACAGATGTTGCCGGTGTCAAAGTGGGTCAAATAAATCACGATGAAGGCAATTTTCATAGTGGTGTGACAGCGATTTTTCCTCATTCGGGTAATCTGTTTAGAGAAAAAGTGCCGGCTGCATCTTATGTCATTAATGGTTTTGGAAAAAGCGTTGGTTTAATTCAGATTGATGAACTGGGAACGATTGAAACGCCGATTATTTTAACAAATACTTTTGCAGTGGGCACGGCAATCAATGCTTTGACGAAATATATGCTGAAGGAAAATCCAGAAATTGGTCAGACAACTAGTACAGTCAATCCAATTGTTGCCGAATGTAATGATGGGGTTGTGTCAGACATTCGCAGCATGCAGATCACCGAGTCGGATGTTTTTTCGGCATTGGATGCTGCCAAAGATACTTTCTCAGAAGGAGCTGTTGGTGGCGGCCGCGGCATGATTTGTTATGGTTTGAAAGGCGGCATCGGCTCATCTTCCCGCGTTATTGAAATTGATGACCGACATTACACAGTTGGTGCCTTGGTGATGACTAATTATGGTTTTCTTTCAGATTTTACTGTTGCTGGTATGCCGATCGGTAAAGCTTTGTCGGAAATTTTAGTTACCGGTAAGCAAAAAGAGGAAAAAGGATCAATTATTACTGTCTTGGCTACTGATGCACCTTTGGACTCACGACAGTTGAAGCGTTTAGCCAAGCGGGCCGCAGTTGGTATTGGCCGGACTGGCGGCTATGAGGGAAACGGCAGTGGCGAAATTGTTTTTGCCTTTTCGACAACGAATTTGGTCCAGCATTTTGCCAAGCATGATTTTGACACGGTTTTCCGATTTAATGACAATCATATTGATACCTTTTTTAGAGCAGCCGCTGCCAGCGTTGACGAAGCTGTTTTGAGTTCCTTGCTGCATGCCAAAACAACCATGGATCGCAAGGGTTATTTATGTCTCAACCTAGTGGATGCCGCTAAACAATTAATTGAAACGCAGCCCAAATATACTGGTATGGTTCATGATCTTTTCCACCAGCTCGGTATCAAATGAATCAAAAAAGGAGCCGCAGCTCCTTTGCTAAATTATGTTGGTCTCTTTAATTTAAGAAATACAACGATAGCATTATACAGATTTTTATTTTGTAAAAAATTGACCGAATCGAGTACTGCTTGATCCTTGGAGGCCAAAGGATGCTGTGGGACCTGTTTCAATTCCTTGATTTCAACATTCTTTGGATGAGATTGTTGTGTCTGACTGATCATAGTTCCTCCTTTAAAAGGTAGGTTCGCTAGATGTTTACAACTCTATTCTATCAAGGAAAATTAAAGGCCACATTAAAACCGACCTTCTGTGACAGTGGTAAAATATTGGCAAATCATCCGCTCAGAATGATCGATTAACTGGTGTTAGTGGAATAAGCCGGTAGTGAATTGAAAAAGAGTTTTAAAAATGAAGTCATCAGATAAAAAACAAAGTCTTAAGGAAGAATTGCAAAAAATTCAGTTCAATAAGTTGGATGAAAAGCAAATCATAAATACTGCTATTGCTCGACTTGAAGGCGGTCAGCGGGACCGTATGGTACTTGCATATTTGGCACAGCAGTTAAGGAAACTAGCTTTAGAAAGAAACTTATCCAAAGAAGGCCTTGATTTGCTAACGAGGATCACACGTCCAAACTTTGATGAGGATATTGCATTTTCATCAATCACTTGGTTTTGATTCTCAATCAGGGAGCTATTTTTCTTCTGAGTTTTAATCGCTTTTAACGCCGTCGCTGATAGACAAAGACAGTCAGGGGCATAAAGATCAAAATAATGATTCCTCCGCTAATAAAGACCGCAGTGGCATTGCCGCTCCATTGACCGGTTCTCAGAATGGTTCTAATTGCCGAGATGGTCAAACTCACCGGGTTAATCTTCACTAGCGTCTGAATAAATTTTGGCAATGTTTTTGTGGGAATAAAGGCGTTAGATAAAAATGTCATCACTAGGATAATCACCATAGATACGCTGCCAATGAGCTCCGCATTCTTGGCAATCAAGCCTACCAAGGCAAAGATCCAAGAGGTGGACCAGCCGATAAAAATAGCTAATAATAGCACTGCGATTAGTGCTGGCAAGCCGACTGTTGGCCGCCAGCCCATGAAAAAGGCCGTGATCAAGGCCATGGCTCCTGAAATCAGCAGGCGAAAGATGTCACCCACTAATTGACCTGCTAGCGGCACAATTGGTGAAATCGGCAGAGTCTTGAAACGATCAAAGACACCTGCATTAATATCTTCACGCAATTGCTGACCGGAACCTGAGGCTGCGTTTAAAATACTTTGCACCAGAATGCCAGACACCAGCATGGGCAAGTAGGCGTGAACACTTCCCGCAATGACGCCGCCGAACAGATAACCGAACAATAATGTGAAGATCACGGGTTGCATAATTACGTCACTAAAATTATCGGGATTATGCAGCGTCTTCAGTAGATTGCGGTGCGTCATAGTTAAGATGTTGCTGAAAACAAGATTTTTGTTTGTAGTTGATTGCATCATTTATTCTCCCTAATTTTTTCCCACCGTCATTTTTAGAAAAACATCATCCAGCGATGCTGTTTCAACAGCAAAATTGTTCATGGCAATCCCTGCAGTCTGGAGCTGATTTAAAATTTGTGAAACTACCGACATTCCGGAGTCGTCAAGCAATGCGGTCAGGGTTCGTTCATCAACGTGCACAGATGCTGCTAAAACGTCTTGAATAATTGTTTGGGCTTTTGTGACTTGTTTTAAATCAGCCACCTCTAGTCGAAGCTGCAGACCGCCGACTTGTTGTTTGAGCTGGCTTGGTGTCCCGATTGCGATCATACGACCGTGGTCAATCAGGGCAATGCGATCAGCTAAGTGATCGGCTTCTTCTAGATATTGAGTTGTTAATAACACGGTTGAACCTTGGGCAACCAGTTTTTGGATGGCTTGCCACATCTGTGTTCTTGTTCTTGGATCCAATCCAGTGGTTGGCTCATCTAAAAACAAAATCGCGGGTTTTCCAATCAAGCTAACAGCTAAGTCCAATCGGCGGCGCATACCCCCAGAAAATGTTGCTAATGTTTGATCAGCTGAATGCAGTAAGTCGAAATCTGTTAATAATTCGGTGGCACGGTTACGAGCGGCGGCACCTGTTAAACCGTTTAGCTTACCGAAAATCATTAAATTCTCGCGTGCACTCAAATCTTCATCAATCGCCGCAGTTTGGCCAGTCACACTGAATTGTTGACGTGCAAAACGGCTCTGTGCCAGCGTGTCAAAACCGTTCAATAAAATTTTTCCTGCGTCTTGGCGCAATAAAGTCGTGATCATCTTTAAAATAGTGGTTTTTCCAGCGCCGTTTGGGCCTAATAAACCGAAAATCTCACCTTTTTTAATGGCAAAAGAAACACCTTGGATTGCTATTTTGTCGCCAAAATGTTTTTCAATATTCCTGACTTGAACGATGTTATCGTGATTCATAATTTGTTCTCCTATTATTCGATCAGGGCCCCCAGATCAAATATATAGTAAGGGTATCTGACTAAATTGTCAAGCGGCCGTTTTCAGGGCTAGGAATGTTGTATATTTAAAAGAGTAATGGATGGCGTAGCGAATCATGGCAAATAAAATCAAGGCAGAACTGGCCGCCGGAAAATTGGCGGAGTATGAACAGCTCAGTAAAATCTATGATGATGTCATCAAACAGGCGCGGCCACGCTTAACAGTTCAAGGCCAAGGCAAGATTTTACTGGCGTTGGCTGATGAAGACCATTTATCACAACGGGAACTGGCTACACGCCTGGGAATTTCGCCTCAGTCTACGAGCGAATTTGTCAATAAACTTGTTAAGTATCATTTAGTCACTTTGACAAAATCACCTAATGATCGGCGCATCAACTTAGTGAATTTAACTAGTGAAGGTCGAAAACAAATCGAGTCCGCTGCCCAAGAAGTACCTCCATTCATTAAGACACTCTCCGACACTGAACTCGATCAATTGTCATCGTTGTTATCTAAGATCACGACGGCCATGTATGCAGATATAGATGCCGCTAACTCTACTTTAGGAGTTAAACTTCATAAGCTATTTGCCAGCCGATATTTAAAACAGTTTAAGCCTTAACTGTAGTCAACCCTAGCGATTAAGCTAAAAAGCAATAGATATCGTTTATCGACATTTTTCCTCAATCAATTAATGGTAATTTTGACGATTTTTCGGGACAAGTGGTGAAACCAATAATGAAACTGGTCAAAGTAATTTCCCTATTTGTAGGGTTTTATACACCCTTAGACCATATTTGTATGGACATTACGGGATTCGAACTCTCAATGCTGTAACACTTGTACGATAAGGTTTTAGCGATTTAGTTATTTTCTTGATTACTTATTTGGGTACTTTGATTAACAAAATTAGCAAAAATACTAGCCGTTTCTGTTTTCTGTTTCTTTGTGACCTCAGCATAGATCTGCAGAGTGGTATGCGCATCGTGATGAACAAGCTGGTATTGGAGCTGCTTAATATCCATCCCCGCTTGAACAGCTAAAGTGGCATAGGTATGCCGAAGACCGTGAATCGTTATAGGGGATAAATTAGCTTGTTTAGCTATGGATCGGCACCATTGCCTAGGTTTTGCCCAACTGACAAACCAGTTGACTGAGCTATTAAATACGAACTCACAAGGGGATGAACCATATCCCAGTTTCTCGTATAGCTCATGTTGTTGCAGCTTCCATTTAAAATAGATACCGTATCCTCATCTAGAGTCAAGACACGATTGCTGGCTTTGGTCTTGGGCTCATCAGAAACGATATCGCCATCAGTGACAGTTACAACGGTCTTACTAATAGACAACGTTTTTTGGCTCAAGTTGATATCAGACCAGTTCAAAGCTAATGCCTCACCTTTTCTCATACGGGTAAAAGCTAATAGTCTGAAAAAAGCGTATCGTCCGAGGTAGTCTTGATGATATAACTGGTAAGCACTATTTAGAAACTCAATAAGTTGTTCTTTATCGGAGTTGACTAACAATAAAAAGCGTTGATCGGCCAGCAGTAACCAGGTATCACCAAGATCGAAAGCCGTTTGCATTTATAAGAAAGAACAAATTTTTTTCTGAGACATGTTTATAGAACAAACAAAAAAAGCCTAGCTGATAGACCTTTTTGTCTCTAGATTTGTAATGTTAAGGTATAGGCTCATGAAACAATAATGAGAGAGGAGTTGATTAACAAGATATATTCATTAGATGAATGGATAAAAATGTTCTCATTGTTATATTCGCCAAAACTTCAATCATGTTTTATTTCATTAAGGCGGTCCGAAAAATTTTGGGCATTTTGAGTAACTGCTTCATAGTTTCCTTCTTCTGCAGGTTTGGTTAAAGAGCCCCCAGTTCCAACAGCAACGACTCCCGCCTCGAACCACTCTGCCATATTGTCAATATTCACTCCACCCGTCGGCATTAAATTAGCTTGAGGAAGGGGACCTTTTTTGACAGCTGTTACCATTTTAGGAGTCGCTATGTCACCAGGAAAAAGCTTAATAATATCGACACCGCCAGCTAAGGCTCTTTGAATTTCCGATAATGATTGGGCACCCGCCAAATAAGGGACTGCATAGAGATTACAAATTTCCAGCACTTGTTTATCAAAAGAAGGTGAAACAATAAACTGGGCACCTGCTAGAATTGCAATTCGCGCCGAAATTGAGTCAAGAACTGTTCCAGCACCAATAATAACCGACGCATCATTAACATATTTTTCTGAGACTTTGTCAATTAATTTATCGGCGTGAGGAACAGTAAAAGTCAGCTCAATTGCTTTTATACCCCCCTTAACAACTGCATCAGCGGTTTTTTGAGCTTGTTCTACTGAATTTCCTCTGACAACAGCAACGATGCCATTGTCCATTAATTTTCTAAGTGTTTCAATCTTTTGCATCATACCTCTCGGGCCTTTCTAATAATTCACTCCATATTGCTATGAGTATTTTTAGCCGAGTCGTTACTGATATGGTCACGACGGCTCAATTTTAAAGTCAGAATATCTAAAGTAATGTGCGTTGTCTGATCGAATAGCGTACTTAATAACTGGATCGACTTCACACCATCGCCAGTCTTGGTGGCGCCCGGCACGATCAGAACTTGATCGGAATTCTTAGCCAAGGGCGAAGCAGCATTACTGGTCACGCCGATCACAGTCACACCGTCTTGATGCGCTTTTTCAGTCAGCTCGACAATGCTGCTGGTTGTGCCTGAACCTGAAACACTGACTAAGACGTCACCAGGTGCAATTGATGGTGTGATCGTCTCGCCAATCACAAAGACCGTGTAGCCGATGTGCATCAAACGCATAGCAAAGCCTTTAGCCATCAGGCCTGAACGTCCGGCACCGAGCACGAAAATCCGTTTGCTGGGCACAATCAGTTTTTCAGCCGCATCTAATTGCTGCTCATCCACATCTTCCATGACTGTTTTAATTTCATCTAATACTTGATCAACTAAGGTCATTTAATTACCTCCATAAATTCTTTTGCTGATGCTAATGGATCGTCAGAACCGGCAATAGCACCGCCGACAATCACGATTTCGGTTAAGCCTTGAGCTGCTAGGGTTTTAGCCGATGTTAAGTTAATGCCGCCCGCGACAGCCACGCGTTTGATAGACGGGAACTGCTCATGAAAAGCTGCTACCGAGTCCGTCGGAGCAAAGTTCTGACTCGAGTCATGAGAATGGTGCAGGCCGAAAATTGCCTGATGAAAATCAGTAATCTGGGCAATTTGCTGCTCGCTCATGGCCATCAAATCGATAAACATGTCTTTTTGCCGATCTTGAGCAACCTGATAGGTCTTAGCCAAAGTCGCATGATCCATCGCACCCATGACTGTCAAAATATCGGCCTTTGCGTCAAAACCGGCCTTAAATTCGTAATCGCCTTCATCATTGGTCTTAATGTCAAAAAGTAGTTGTGCGTGATGCAGCTGGGACTTCAAATCTTTTAAAGCTACAAAACCAAAATCCTTAATCGCTGATGTGCCGATTTCGATGATATCAACGACGGGGTCAAGGATTTTAGCCAAGGTAATCGTCTCGGCTAATGATTTTCTATCAATGGCTGCTTGTAATTTCATCTGTCTCTTCTACTCCTTGTGTCGCGTAAAAATCAGCTAATTCTTTTTTCGTTGGATAGCCATCATTGTCGCCAGGCGTCTGAACCTGCAGGCATCCAACGGCATTGCCACGCATAACAGCTGATTTTTGCGATTTGCCTTCTAGCAAAGCAGTGATATAGCCTAGAGCAAAACCATCACCTGCTCCTACGGTGTCGACAACTTGCGCCGCTTTAAAACCGTTGATAAAGTATCCTTCTTTTCCTTTGTTTTTAACGTAAGCCCCTTGAGGACCCACTTTAACAATGACGGTTTGGGTTTTCTCTGCTTGGAGGTAAAAATCCGCGATTGTCTCCGGGTCTCGAGTACCAATCAAAACTTCTCCTTCATTATCACCAGGTAAAACAACATCGGCAAAAGTAGCTAACTCATTAATTGTTTTAACCATTGTCTCCTCGTCTGGCCAAAGAGAGGGACGCAAATTCGGATCAAAAGTTGTGAAAATATGCTGTTCATTTAGCCGTTTGAACAAGCGGCGAAAGGAATTTTGCGCCGTTTTTGAAATAGCTGGAAAAATACCTGACATATGCGCGATTTTAACATCAGATAAATCAACTTGGTCAATAATATCGGGAGATAAGTGAGTTGCAGCCGAATTACGACGGAAATTATAGGTTGCAGGGTCTCCTTTGGTAACTTTTTGTTTTAGTTGGATGCCTGTCCAGTACTGATCATCAAAACTGATATAGTCAGAACCGACATTATTTGTGTCAATCTGATTTTTCACAAACTCTCCTAATGGTTCTTTCCCAACTCTTGAAATATATTCAGTTGAATGGCCCAGACGAGAAACGCCGATCGCAACATTTAATTCCGCACCACCAACGATTTTTTTAAAATTTTCTGCATGAGCTAGGTCAACATCTGCATCGATAGAAGCAAAAGTAGTTAATGGCTCACCAATTGTAATAAATTCACTCATTTTTATTTATCTCCCAAGAAATTGATAGACTAGAAATTCGTTAATAATAGACACAATCCACATGACCGGAATACCGTATTTCAACAGCTCTTTTGATTGGACTTTCATGTAGCCCAAACCCCAGACGTTCCAAGACTGTGTGATATCAGTCGAGACAGCAAACAAAGTCGCCGTATAAAGTAGCGGAAGCAAAAAGCTGTCTGGGAATAAATGCATACCTGACAAGACGGCTGCTGTTGCCGCGCCAGCGCCCCACACTTGTAGTGGTCCTCTAAACAAAGACAGGGGAGCAATAATCCCGATTAAAATACAAATAGCAAGAGTACTATGCGGCAGAATTACCTTGAAAATAGGTTGGAATCTTTCAGCATTCAAACTAGCAGCACCGGAAAACATCGTCAAAATCAGCAGAAACATAATCAGGCCCGCAATATTACCAATACCTTTTTGAATCGTGTCATTGATAAAAGACATCATCTTTTTATAGCCGCGCATTTTTCCTGTCAAAAGCATGGCTAAAATCGAAGCGACCACCAAAGAAGGAATCGCATCCCATTTAAAGATGATATTCATTGCTACTGGAACAACAGGAATAATCCAAGCAATAAGTGGTATTTTGGGTATTTCTACTTGTTGATCTGTCGCACCCACTTCCTGCAAATTTGCCGACGCCTTGTTTGGATCAAATTTATGTGCATGAATAGTCAAAAAGATAATCACCGCTAACAGCTGGACCAAGGTAGCACAAATGCCAAAAATTAAATACTTTCCGCCATAGATGGCCTTAGGGAAGAAGGCTTTCATCTGGTTAAAAAGCACAACATTAATATACATTGGTGCACCGATTGCCAATGCAAAAGCTGTTAATGCAATTGGACGTGGAACACCTACAGACAACAAGACAGGTAATAAGATAACACCAATCGCAATCACGGAACCAACGCCATAAGCACTAGAAAAAATCAAAGCCGTCACCAGAACAACTAGAATAGCTGTTATAAGCGGTCTCTTTTTGCCAAAACGACCAGTTGCGTGAGATATGGCTGGTGCTATACCAGATTCAACGAGTACCTGCCCGAACCAGGAACCGAAAATAATGTAGACAATTGTCGAACCATAATTAGCTACCGGTGTTGCAAAAACATTCACTATCGCTTTCTGATAGGATATTCCACCAATCACAGTCCATAAAAGCGCCATGATGAAAAATCCCAGCATTAAGTTGCCACCTTTAAAAATATAGATAATAAAGCCGACAAAAGTGACCAATAATAAAGCAACAATTAACGTATTCATGACCGCTGTGCGCCTCGTAAAATCGCCAATTCTTTTGCAATCCGCTGATTATTAGGCATTGGGAACTCCAAAGCCTGATCAGCATCTTTAGGCAGCAGCGCCATAATGGCTTGCCAATCAAACTGGCCATCATTTAAATCTTCGGTCGTAATTAATTGGCCATTTGCTTCTTTGACATTTTTAAAGTGAATGTAATCAGTGAAAGCAGCTAATTTTTTCGCGTTTTGAACAGCATCCCCTTTTGTATAAGCCCAGTTTCCCAAATCATAGACATAGCCAATTGACAAACCGGTATCTTTAGCCGCAATCAAAAAAGGCAGAAATTTGTCGATGTGTCCGGAAACAGCTGTTTGATCGTTTTCAACATCGACTTTTAATGCAGCCGGAATATTCGCAAAAGCTGCTTTTAAATCTCCGGAAAAAGCCGCAAAATTACCCGTATTGAATTTGGCACGCTTGGCGCCTAGGCCGAGACTTTCAGCGTAATAAGCCGGCAATTTAGGATTGACAGAACCATCTGTCTCGAATAATTCATCAGGAATACTCAAACTAATCTGCAAGCCTAATTCCCGAGCCTTTTCTCTGATGGCTGGTGCTTCCCGGTCAAAATCCTTAAAATACTCATAACGCACTTCGACACCATCAGCGCCCAGTGCTTTCACATCATCCAACAAGTCTAGCTGGCTCTGCCCGGCTTGAATCCGCTTCACAAAAATCAACGTATTTAAAAATGTTGTCATTTTCTCTCCTTAGTATTTATTCAATTGAGCTATTCTCGTCAATAATTCATCAAAACTCAAATCGGAGAATTTTTTATCTTCTTTGCTTACAAAATTCTGTGATTCATTCTTATCAAAATCTTGAACCAGATAATATGCTGTTAAGTAAGCCAGCAGTTGTTCTTTAGCTTTATCAACAAATTCGCTGACTGGAACATTTCCTTCAGCAACTGTTTTGCTAAAACTCAACGCAAACTTATCTGGATCAATAAAAGTTCTTTCCGCCATTTTTTCACCCCATAAAGAAAATAGAACTACTAAGAGAGTTTGATTTAATCGGTTGAAGATCTAAATAATATTTTAGGGAAACCGCTTACCTATTTTCTTCAATAAACATACTACCACTTTATAATAAAAAAGCGCTTACCCTAAACTAAGCGAGAACAAATGGCGTCGTTATTTCAATGAATTTGCACTTCTAACGTTTTCGAAAGTGTTTTAACCACAACGCTTGCACTTCTACCTATATGTTGGTTTCATGTGCTAAACAGACTTTTGGACACAAAAGTACCCACCATAGCGGTGGTGGGTACTATAAAAGTTTAAATTTATATGGGATGTAAGGGCTTGCACCACCCCTACGACATTCATTATAAAACAAAACGCGCCACAGAGGTGGTTTGTATTAAAAAAGTAAAGTAATCTTGGGGTTCCTGCAATCGTCAAGATTACTATCTTAAAAAGATCGTTAGTTACCAAGGCATCTCTGGAATGACAATTTTTTATTTAGATTTAGATATAAACACTATGAATAAAAGTATGACCTAGATAAATTTAAAAAACGCCCGGATCCCTCCGAGCACTGATAGACTCATTTTAGAATTGTGGATACTAATGTATCCGGTTAGGATTATAACGCAATTATGATTCCACGATGTTCTCTGCTGCAGCTTTTACATAATACCAGTTTCGTAGTTCCATGGTTGATGCTGATGTTGAGCTAAGCTTGTTCGAAAACCTTTGTGGATAACTTATCAAAATTTTATTGAAGTCAGGCTGTTTGCAGTAGAACTGATGATTTTAAATCCAACGTGTCGAGAAAATAGGTTCTCGACGACATAATTGCTGGTTGCGGAAGTGTTAACAGGCTTTCTAATCTATAAAGCTCAAAGCCACAGAATTTCACAAGTCATTGTCATGTGCATACATCGTAATGATTGATTAATGATAATTGTATGGTCAGTAAATTGTCCTTATATCAAAATTAAAATTTCTCCAAGGCTTGTTGAACTCAGCTTAACCAACGAATTGATGATCTGATTCTTATTAGAAATATTGATGTCTGATCTTACCGTTGATGAGATTACAATTAGGGTTGATACTTTTCGTAAAGGATATAGTGAATTATGAATCAAACAAGGGAAGCACCTTATATTATTCGAAACGATCGTGTTCGGGATATAACCTCGATTTTAGTTTATTTTTTAATTTTAGTGGGGATTTGCGCCATTTTGGTTTTTGAAAAACCTAATCTTTTTTTCCTTACAATCATTTTATTTGTATCTGCTTTTATTTTGGGTATTATCTACATTCAATTTAAGAGACTGCTCCAGAATAACATTGTTTTCATTGTGAGCGAAAAAGGAATTACAGACCTGACGGATCGAACACATGTTATTAATCTAGCCTGGACAGAGGTAGCACAAATTCAAATGGATGCTAATAATTCAAGTCTGGAAATTGGCATTATTGGTTCGCAATCCATAAACGATCACCGAAAATTATTTGATAATGCGAAAGCCAATTTAATGAAAAACGGAAATCGTATTTTTTATAATATTCTTATTGATGGATTCCAATATAGGCGTAAGAATTTTTTTCGAATATGGAAAAAAATTACGCAATACGCTTCAGCAGCAAATCCTAATGTCCAAATTATAAATTATCATGATCCGCTGGACAAAAAAGAAAAAAAATAAAGTTAGGATTCATATTGAAAATGAAAGGGCTTACGCGTAAAATTGTAAGCGGTTGCATTAATAGTTGCAACAAAAAGGAGATTAGAATTATGCATCAAGCAACCTTAACACTCGTTCAGGCCTTGCTGATTGCCATTTGGGTGGCGCTGATAGAATCAAGAATTTTGGGTTATGCAACACTAACCCTTCGGTTCAGCCCACTGATGACAGGTTTTATTGTTGGAGTTGTCATGGGAGACGTCAAGGATGCGATGATCG
This sequence comes from Oenococcus sp., assembly GCF_047725585.1. Taxonomy (NCBI): domain Bacteria; kingdom Bacillati; phylum Bacillota; class Bacilli; order Lactobacillales; family Lactobacillaceae; genus Oenococcus; species Oenococcus sp. Next base: position 107,400 of record NZ_JBDNNF010000004.1, read on the forward strand.
TGACGGCGACCATTCAATTAATTTATATGGGTGCAGTCGCACCTGGTGGAACGTTGCCATCAGAACCAGCTATTGCTGCAGCGGTAGCGGTTCCTGTGGCACTTTTAGCCCATCTGAGTCCTACTGCATCTGTTGCGGTAGCGGTTCCTGCTGGCTTATTAGGAAGCTATCTTTATCAGTTTAGATTCTTTCTCAATACCTTCTTTACTAAAGCTATGGATAAATACGCGCGTGAAGCAAACGATAAGGGTCTAACGATGTCGATCATGATTATCCCTACAATTATTTCGTTTGCTTTATTTGTTCCCCTAATTACATTGGTTCTCTACTTTGGAGCTGGCAAGTTAGCCTCCTCAATGAATGCTATTTCTAACGGCCCGGTTGTCACCGTCTTGAATGTCGTTGGTGGCGGGCTGGCTGCACTAGGAATAGCAGTTATCATGCATGTTATTGGTAAAAAGAGTCTACTTGTTTACTTCTTTCTGGCCTATTTTGTTAACGTAACATTTACCACACTGACGACGGTTTTGGCAGCTGGAAAGAGCCCTGTTACCTGGAGCATCAACACGGTGACATATGCAGTTTTCGGGATTATTTTAGCAGTTATGTACTCTTACAATAACCTGAGGAAGGAAACAAAAAACTAATATGGCTGAAGATCAAAGAAAAATTGAAGATTTCATGGATGAAGATGGAATGGTTCATTCCGATGTTTCCGTGATGCTAAAACCAGAAAATAAACCAGAACCAATTACTAATAAAGACCTTTTCAAATCATGGTTCAGATGGTGGTGGGCAAATGAGGTGCCTCATACTTTTGATCGAATGCTTGCACCCGCTTTCCTTTTCGGAATGATGCCCTCATTGAAGAAAATTTATAAAGACAAGATTATGCGGGGAGAAGCATATCAAAGACATTTGATGTTTTTCAACACGCAAAACAACTGGGGAGGCGGAACCCTCACAGGCATGTCGATTTCTATGGAAGAGGCTCGTGCCAAAGCTTTGGCGGCTGGACACCCGGAAGAGGCCCTAGATCCCACCGTAATAAACAACACTAAAGTCGGACTGATGGGTCCACTAGCTGGTATCGGAGATGCCATTGATTCAGGTACAATTCAATATATTTTCATTGCGATTTTTCTACCTTATGCTAAAGCCGGTTCTGGTTGGGGGGCAATCCTACCATTTTTGTTCTTTGGTGTTTCGACGTTTATTTACGGTTATTTGTTCACTAAGATGGGTTACACACTTGGTCGTAACGCTGCCAAAGAGTTAATGACAGGGGAACGTGCTAAGACTATTATCAATGCCTTGGGGGTCCTAGGCCTCTGGATGATGGGAATTATGGCTGGTTCTTATGTCAAACTCTCAACAACTCTTCAATTCACGTTAAACCAAAAAACTTTTGTGATTCAAGATATTCTTAACCAGATCCTTCCCGGTCTCTTACCGCTGGTAGCTGTGATGGGGTTGTACTTCTATTTTGAGAAGAAGGGTCTTAAGATTACCAGAGGATTGTTATATTTGACCGGTGTTTTAATTTTATTTGGTTTAATTGAAGTGATTTTATAATTGAAATCGAAATTAATTTTCAAATATTTTTTGTGGGAAGGAGATTTTTTAATGTCAATAAACAGAGGAATTTTAGTGATTACACACGGTCATTTCGGAGTTGAAATCGTCAAGAGTGCTGAAATGATAATGGGTCCACAATCCAATGTGACAGCTTTAGCATTAAATCCAGGAGAGTCTGTTGAAGGCTTAAGACAGTTAGGTACTGATTCTATTAAAAAATTTACTGATCAAGGTAAGGAAACCATCGTCCTGACTGATTTATACGGCGGTAGTCCATCAAATACAGGACTCTATTTGCTGTCGAAGGGTGCCAAGGTGGTTATGACGGGACTCAACCTCCCAATGCTAATTGAGTTACTCCAAAATTATGAATCTATTGAAGATTGGGATGAATTAGTGGACGATATTTCCAAGGCAGCAGTTGATGGCGTAAGAAATATGAATATAAATTTTATTAAAAAATAATTTTATAGAACAAATTTCGGATTATTTTTTTGGAACTAAGAAATTAAGGAGAACTAATGGGCAAAATAAATCTCTTAAGAGTTGATGACCGATTGATCCACGGTCAGGTTATGACGAAATGGTCCAAGGGTCTGGGCACTAATGCTGTATATGTTATTGATAATGTAACTGCAGCCGATGATTTTATGAAAGATATATATATTAATACAAATTCCTCCTCTGGTTTGAGAATTAAGGTTTATTCGACCAAAGAAGTGGTTGATGCTTGGCAAAAGGACTCATTTGGTAATGATAATGCTATTTTAATTTTTAAAAACATTGCTGCTGCTGTTGAAGTCATTGAGCGTGGTATTCCCGCTGAAAAGTTGAACGTCGGCGGCATTGCTAAACGACCAGATGCCAAATTTGTGATTGACACGGTCGGGGTCACTAAAGATGATGTTTTAAGTTTGAAGAAATTAAGTGATGATAAACAGGTTGATGTTTTCTTTCAAACGGTACCGGATTCTAAAAAAGTTGAGTTAAAAGAGGCTTTATCAGAATTTGGCGTTTAAGTGTTCTTTGGGTCGATGAAGTATGAAAGGTAGACGCTACGGTTTTCTTGCTATTTTGTTACTAAGGAAGGAACGTGGCTTTTTTGTTGACATTCATATCGTTACAAATTGTAACATGTGATTCAGCCAACTGACAGTGAGGAGGAAAAATGGTAGAAAAGTATAGTATCGCAATTGTCAATTCGAATAGCTTTGGAAAAGTGTATACCGAGCATCTTGATCGATTGAGTAAGATTGGTTCGGTTCGGCGTTTCATGTTTGATCAAAACATCTCAGGTAAAGATTTGGCTCAAAATTTACAGGGTTTTAATATTATTATTGCTAGTGTTACACCAAATTTCACGGCGGAATTTTTCGAACATAAGGACGAGCTTTTGCTCCTTTCACGACACGGAATTGGTTTCAACAATGTAGATATTTCAGCGGCAAAAAAACATCACACATTAGTTACCTTGGTGCCACAAGATATTGAACGTGATGCTGTGGCAGAAAATGCTTTAACAAACTTGCTTGCCGTTACCCGCCAAGTAATTCCGTCTTATAATGCTAATAAACTTGGTCATTGGGAACAACGTGCCAATTTTCAAGGAGTCAACTTAACTGGAAAAACTTTTGGAGTGATTGGCTGTGGAAATATCGGTAGTAGAATGGCTGAGATATTTGCTAATGGGTTTAATGGACGTGTCTTGGTTTATGACCCGGATCCTGAAACCCATGCGCCTAAAAACTGGTTTAAGAATCATCATCCTGAACGCGTTGATCTTGAAACACTTTTGCACAACTCGGATTTTATTACTCTCAATGCTTCTTTAAATGAGACATCTATTGGTATTCTTGGCGAGAAAGCTCTGGCTAAAGTGAAAAGAGGAGTGTTTATTACTAACGCTGCTCGTGGAGCCTTGGTTAACGAGGAAGCCCTGTTGAGAGCGATTGAAGATGGTCGAGTTCGGGGATATGGAACCGATACAACTACTGAAGAGCCGACTAAAGCGTCACATCCTTTTTTTAGAAATGATCATATCGTTGTTACACCCCATACCTCAGCCTATACTGATGACTGCTTGTATGGGATGGGTGAAAAGTGTGTTAGCGATGTTGAGAATTTCGTCCATCAAAAGCCACTTACTAGAGAAGTTACAGCTATCCAAAATTAGAAAAATATTTTCAAAATTTAGATAGCACCGATTATAGAGGGCACTATGACACTGAAAAATATTTTTTTTGATTTTGATGGTACTTTAGCTAACTCAGAATTGGGGATAAGGAAATCTGTAGATTTTGCTTTGCAAGAAGTAGGACTTTCCAAGTTGCAAACAAGAGACCAATATAAAGCGTTTATTGGGCCACCCTTTCTTTCTGGCTTAGATAAATTTTATCCGAGCATTCCTACAGATATTAGAATAAGCGCCGATTTACTGTATCATGATTTTTATTTTAATCATGAGATATATGAGTTAGAATTTTATCCGAAAATTTTGGAAGAAATTCAAAAACTGAGAATTCACCATTATGATCTTTATATTGCATCAGCCAAAGCAAACAACGCTTTGAATAAAATACTAGAACATTTTAATTTAGCAGAGTATTTTATTGCAATTTTTGGAAATGATTACCCAAAACGCCGATTAGCTACTAAAGCAGATATTATTCGTGAGGCCATTTCAGAAATGCATTTGAATGCACATGAATGTCTGATGGTTGGAGATAGGCTCAGTGATATTGAAGGTGGAAAGAAAAATTCTGTTTTCACGATGGCTGTCACATATGGCTTTGGTAGCATAGATGAACTAAAGAACTCTCAAGCAGATGTTTGTGTGAGAAATCCTAATAATATTTATGAGGAGATTACCAGTTTTAACTGTCTTCTAAGAGGCAATTAGTAGTTTTTTTCATCGCTCTTGTGTATACTTATTTAGGGGATACTGTCTCCACGAAGATACGCTTTGGAAACAACTACAACCACTAGTTTCACGACTAGTGGTTTTTAGTATAAAAAAATTGTAAGTATCAGCTCGAAGATTGCCAATCGGAATAATCTTACAATTTCCATACAACCGGAGTTAGTGTAAGTAAACACTCACTATAACTATATTACTGGGTTTTTGAAAAATACCAAGAGGCTATGACGCGAAGGCTGGGGTGCAATGATTTTGTTATTACTAGGGTAAGTTTAGACCGATTAACGCAAAGTCTCATTTAAAACGAATCAGATTTCTACTAGCACTAAAATTCCTATCGCTGTAGTTATCAATGATATGAAAAAGCAATTTTTTGAAACCCAGCCACTGTCCGTACCTAACTGACAATGTCTGGCAATTTCGCTCATTGAACTAGGCTCAAGAGTCTGAAATTGTTAGCGGGATCGCATATTCTATTTAGTTGTCTGCTGATTGAGGTGCTAAAGATTGATTATAAGATGAACCCACATATGACAAATAACGTTGTGAAAAAGAAAAATAGAGTCTATACATAAACGATAGGCGAACAATATGAAAACTTTCAAAACGAAAATTAGGAATTATTTTTTGCCTTGTTATTATTTTTTTACATACATATATGTTCTAAAAAGTTTAAAAAATATCACATAAAAAAATAAGGGTGCACGAACAAAAATTACAAGCCATTTGAAGTATTATAAATGGCTCACCGGTTAAACTATTGTGTAGGCGTTTGGGTATAGCTACTTTGCTACCATCACAATTTTTTTGAAAAATTTAGTTGATAGAATATAATTTACAAACTTTGCATTAACTATTTCAATTTATATTTATCATCAAAAAAACAGAATAATACTTCTTACTTTTTTACTTACTCTAAAAATGGTCATATCTATGAATCCATTTACTGACCTTTCTTTTTCATAAATCTGATTAGTTTTTTGATTATTTTTCTTCGTAACTAAGGCACATATTTAGAAACTATTAAACCTAAAACCCTCAACGTAAAGGGACTATGCACCTCTAAAACACACTATGATGGACATTACGGGATTCGAACCCGTGACCTCTGCCATGCGAAGGCAGCGCTCTCCCAGCTGAGCTAAACGCCCGAAGAAACGAATGCGTATGGAACGCGTTCGTTTATTACATATTCATTCTAATGTACTTTGGCTAGAAAATATTTTTTCTTTCCACGGCGAATAACCACAAAATGGCCTTCGAATTTGTCTGCAGGATTGATAACTGCATCGACATCAGTGATTTTTTGACCATTGATTGAAATAGCACCATTTTTCAAATCCTCACGTGCCTGACGTTTGGACTTTTCAATGAGGTTATCTTGCGTCAGCAGGTCCAAGACAGGAATTTCGCCACTATTGATTGTTATAGAAGGCACACTGGAAAACGCCGCTGCTACCTGCTTACCGGTAAGATTCTGTACCTCACCGGTAAATAAAATCTGTGAAATTTTTTCGGCTTCTTGAACAGCTTCTGGTCCATGGACAAAGGCTGTTACTTCTTCTGCCAAACGTTTTTGTGCAGCGCGTTCTTCTGGTGCTTCAGCAACTTGTTTGGCTAACTGATCAATTTCATCTGGATTTAAGAAAGTGAAAATCTTTAATAGCTTGATAACATCAGTGTCGGATTGATTGTAGAAGAATTGATAAAACTCATAAGGCGACAGCAGATCTGGATCCAACCAAATGGCGCCGCCGGCAGATTTACCAAATTTTGTGCCATCGGATTTCAATAACAGTGGCACGGTCAAGCCAAAAGCTTTAGCCTCTGGACCAACCATTTTGTGGATTAATTCGACACCACTGGAAATGTTGCCGTACTGGTCGCTGCCGCCTACCTGCAGCTGCACGTCTTTTTCTTTATACAAAGTATAAAAATCAATCGCCTGGAGAATTTGATAAGTGAACTCTGTGAAGCTGATGCCGACTTCCAAGCGGGAGGCGACAACATCTCGTTTCAGCATGACATTGATAGGAAACAATTTTCCAAAATCGCGTAAAAATGAAATCAGGTTGAGTTTGGATAGCCAATCATAATTGTTGACAATCTCAAAACCATCTTTACCGAATAGACGAGTCAGCTGTTTTGTAATCCGTTTAACGTTTTCATCAAAAACATCAGGTGGCAGTAACTGTCTTTCAGCTGCTTTTCCTGAAGGATCGCCGATCATGCCTGTGCCGCCGCCAATCACAATCACTGGTCGATGGCCGGCTTTTTGGAATCTTTTCAAAATTGTCAGCGGGATTAAATTACCAATATGGATCGATTTTGCGGTTGGGTCAACACCTACATACAAGCTGATTTTTTTTGTTTTCAGCAAGTCAGTCAGGCCGGCTTCGTCAGTGGTTTGATTAATGGAACCACGCCATTTTAGATCTTCGATAATGCCCATAAAAACCTCCGGATAATAAAAAACGCCTCGATATGATCGGGACGAATTTCTCCGCGGTACCACCCGGATTGTGTTTTTGCAAACACCAGCTTAATTATCGAGACGGATCTCAAAAAGATAGTTGCTGTGTAATTCGTGAATTTTCTGGGTCGGTTTTCAACTAGCACCGACTCTCTAAATGACCGCCAATTCACTACTGTCAGCTGAGATTGTCTACATTGTACCAGAATCATGGCAGTAGTGAAATGATCATTTTGACAAGCAGATAGAAAAGAAAAACAAGCACAAAAGCAGTGGCACCGATAATCATTTCTTGTTGGAGTAATTCCACGAGTATACTCATCGATACATTTTTAAATACTTTCATGGCCAGTGCTGCTAGAAAAATCAGCAATAACGCGATCCAAAGCCCTTGACTAGCATTATGGAAATCAGCGCTGGATAAGCCGACACCCAGCAATAGCGAGAATGTGAGCAGCAGCCACAGAAAAAATTGCCAATCCAGATTAAGGGTGAAATTGAATAAATTTGGCTGGAGATAAAGAGTTAAAAAGTAAATAACGATGCCGTTTCCGAAAATTGGTGCTGTACCGATTAACAAATTTCCGAATGTCTGCCAAGGATTTCTGGGGTTAGCGGAATGTTGCACAAAACCTACTTGGTTGTTTTTCGGCAGCTGTAACAAGCGAAAATGCTGGATATGATGACCGAAAAGCAATGCCATGATCAGATGGGATAATTCGTGAACGATGATTCCCAAAGAAGCCAATAATAGATAACAGTTTGTTCCCAAGCATCCTGTGATCACACTGGCAAGACGGTTGGATAAATAAGATAGCAACCAAGAAAAAAGGCCGGGCAAAAACAGCAGCATGATCGATAGCATCGCGAAATATTCAAGGATTGTTTCAGCGACTAAAATCACTAGTCAGCTGTCAGATCAGCAAAAGAGGCTGAAATTAAATCAGCTACTTGTTTGGCATCGATTAAGTCACTACGGCCCAATTCACCAGCTGACACATAAATTTTGCCATCGGTTAACGCCTGATTATCGAAATAAATTGGGAACTTTCCGTGGTGATTGTGCCAGATACCGACCGGATTATTTGCGCCATGAACATAGCCGGTTGTCTTTTGCAGTTCTTTTAATGGCAGCATTTCAGTACGCTTGTTTCCCGAAGCGGCCGCCAGTTTTTTCTCGTCTAGATGAGCTGTGATAGGTAAAACAGCAATGATCGGCCCGGTTTTATCGCCGCTAGAAGCCAGTGTTTTGTAAATTAACGATTGCCGATCAATGCCAGCCTGGACCAGCATCTGTGGTATTTGTTCTTTACTAGTATTTAAAAAATCTATCTGAATAGGTTTATAAACAATTTTATTTTTATCCAGTAATTGCTCAACTTGTGTTTTTTTAATCTTTGGATGTTTACTCATAATTAAATTTTAATTCTTTCTTAATTGTAAGCGTTAACAGCAGAGACAAGGCGTTTCCACGCCTTAACCAGCGCTGAGTTTGCTGTATAATGGATCATGTTAAGGTGCGCCCAGAGCGTGCTTTAGAAAAAAAGATTAGGAGATATTAATACATGGCAGCTAATGCACCTGCAGTTGATTATGATTCAACTGAATATCTAGAACTCGTCGATAAGTGGTGGCGTGCAACCAACTACTTGTCTGGCGGAATGATTTTCCTAAAGAGCAACCCACTCTTTAGTGTTACGCATACTCCTTTAAAAGAAGAAGATGTTAAATTTAAGCCAATTGGTCACTGGGGAACTATCTCAGGACAGACTTTCTTGTACGCTCATGAGAACCGTTTGATCAACAAGTATGGACTGAATTCCTTCTATGTTGAAGGACCTGGTCATGGTGGCCAAGTTATGGTTACGAATTCATATCTTGATGGTTCATACACGGAAGACTATCCAGAGATTACTCAGGATCTTAAAGGTATGGCTAAGTTATTCAAGCGCTTCTCATTCCCTGGCGGAATTGGATCACATGCGACAGCTCAGACGCCTGGTTCTTTCCATGAAGGTGGTGAGTTAGGTTATTCACTTTCTCACGGTATTGGCGCTATTCTTGATAACCCTGATCAGATTGGTTTCGTTACAGTCGGCGATGGCGAGACTGAGACTGGTCCAGCTATGACTGCTTGGCACGGTTTGAAGTTCGTTAACCCGAAGACTGACGGTGCGGTACTGCCAGTTCTTGATTTAAACGGTTGGAAGATTTCTAACCCGACTATCTTTAGCCGCATGTCTGATGAACAGATTACCAAGTTCTTCGAAGGACTTGGCTGGTCACCACGTTTTCTTGAAAATGACGATATCCATGACTATATGGCTTACCACAAAAAGGCTGCCAAAATTTTTGATCAGGCTATTGAAGATATTAAGCAGATCCAAAAAGATGCTCGTGAAAATGATAAATATCAAGATGGTACTGTCCCTGCATGGCCAGTGATCATTGCTCGTTTGCCAAAGGGCTGGGGCGGTCCGAAATTTGATGAAGACGGAAACCCAATTGAAAATAGTTTCCGTGCTCACCAAGTTCCATTGAACTTCTCAGCTGAGCATATGGAAGAATTACCACAGTTTGAAGAGTGGATGAATTCTTACAAGCCTGAAGAATTGTTTAATGAAGACGGTTCTCTGAAAGCTGAGATTGCCGCAATTGCACCTAAAGGCAAGAGTCGTATGGCCGCTAACCCGCTTGCAAACGCTGGTGTTGATAATTCCGACTTGAAACTCCCTGATTGGAAAGAGTACACGACTGGTGTTACTCCTGAAAACCGTGGGCATGAAATGAAAGATGGCAACATGAACATGGACATGGTTACTCTGTCTGGATTCTTGGCCGGCGTAGCTAAGTTGAACCCGACACGTTTCCGCTTCTTTGGACCAGATGAGACGATGTCTAACCGCTTGTGGAAGTTGTTCGATAAGACACCTCGTCAGTGGATGAGCAAGATTAAGTTCCCTAATGACGCTTTGCTTGCCCCAGAAGGCCGTATCATTGATTCTCAGTTGTCTGAGCACCAAGCTGAAGGCTGGTTGGAAGGTTATACTTTGACCGGACGTGTCGGCATGTTTGCTTCTTATGAGTCCTTCTTGCGTGTTGTTGATTCTATGATCAACGAATACTTCAAGTGGATCCGTCAAGCTGATGCTGAGCCATGGCGCAACAAGTATCAATCATTGAATTTGATTTCTACCTCTACGGTCTTCCAGCAAGACCATAACGGTTATACTCACCAAGATCCTGGTATGTTGACGAACTTGGCCGAGAAGAAACAAAACTACATCCGCCAGTATCTACCGGCTGATGGTAACGAATTGTTGGCCGTTGCTGCACGTGCCTTAGTTGACCGTCAGAAGATCAACCATATCGTTGCTTCTAAGCAGCCTCGTCAACAGTGGTTCACTACTGAAGAAGCTAAAAAATTGGTTAACTATGGTCTTGGTATTGTTGATTGGGCATCCACGGCTCCTAAGGGTGATGTTGATATTACCTTTGCTTCAGCTGGTACTGAACCAACGATCGAGACACTTGCTGCTTTGTGGCTTGTCAATCAGGCATTCCCTGATGTTAAGTTCCATTATGTGAACGTTGTTGAATTGGGACGTTTGCAGAAGAAAGTTGGACCCTTGAACGATGACCGTTCATTGTCTGATGAAGAATTCGATAAGTTCTTCCCAGCTGGCAAGCCTGTTGTCTTTGGCTTCCATGGCTTTGAAGATTTGATCGAATCAATCTTCTATGAGCGTAATCACCACAATCTTCATGCACATGGTTATCGTGAAGATGGTGATATCACGACAACTTATGACATGCGTGTTTATTCTGAATTGGATCGTTTCCACCAAGCAATCGATGCTGTTTCAGCATTGAAAGATGAAGGCGTTGTTGATGGCGAAAAGGCTGATAACTTTATCGCTGATATGAACAAGATTCTCGACAAGCATTTCGAAGTTACTCGTAATGAAGGTCGCGATATCGAAGAATTTACTGATTGGAACTGGAGTCCCTTGAAGTAAATCACTTCATTTCATAAATGATTGAAAACCACGGATTAATTGTCCGTGGTTTTTGTTTGCTTAAATTTTTACGGAATATCTTTAATTTTATGTAAGCGCTTTAAAATATGTGCTATTATTTATTAGTAAAATTAGTGAAACGTTTCTACAAAAAAAGAAAAGGAGAAATTTCAATGCAGAGTAATTATGTCAAACAATTATTATCAAAAATGACCTTACAAGAAAAAATTGGGCAGTTGCAGCAAATCGCGGGTGATTTTTTTGGTGATGACGGTTCTCCCATTACGGGACCGCTTTCGACCTATAAGGTTTCTAAAACGCAGCTCTATAATATCGGTTCCGTATTGGGTGTTTCCGGTGCAGAAAATGTTTTGAAAATTCAAAGAGAATACCTTAAAAATAATCGCCTACATATACCCTTGATCTTCATGGCTGATATCATTCATGGCTATAAGACGATTTTTCCAATCCCACTAGCACTTGGTTCAACTTGGGATCCTGAGTTAGTAAAAAGAGTCGCTCAAGCCTCCGCGGCAGAAGCTTCTGCGAGTGGAATTGATGTGACTTTTTCACCAATGGTGGATTTGGTACACGATCCTCGTTGGGGAAGGGTTATGGAGTCAACTGGCGAAGATCCTTATTTGAATAGTTTGTTTGCCAAATCTTTTGTAGACGGCTATCAAGGAAACTTACCGGTCGACGAGAAACATGTTGCTGCTACTGTGAAACATTTTGCTGCCTATGGTGCTCCTGAAGCTGGTAGAGAATATAACACGGTAGACATGTCTGAATGGCGTTTCCGAGAACAGTATCTGCCTGCTTATCAAAAAGCAATTGAATCCAAGGCTTTGCTCGTGATGACCTCTTTTAATATTTTATTTGGTATTCCCGCCACAGGAAATAAGTATTTAATGAGGCACATTCTTAGAAGAGAGCTAGGTTTTAACGGTGTTCTTATTTCTGATTGGAATGCGATTAACGAAATGATTAGTCATGGTGTGGCTAGCGATTCCGAAGAGGCCGCTGAAAAAGCGATTCAGGCTGGAACTGACATTGATATGATGTCGTTTGCATTTCTAGGATCTCTTGAAAAACTAGCAATGAAAAATGAAGAAGTAAAAAAGTTGATTGATGAAGCAGCAGCACGTGTATTGAATCTTAAAGATGCACTTGGTTTGTTTGACGATCCTTATCGGGGTGTCGACGCAGCAAAAGAACGACAGATTGTGTTGTCACAGGAAAATTTAGGACTGGCCAAAAAAGCCGCCGAAGAGGCAACGGTTCTTTTAAAAAATCAGCATCAATCGTTGCCTTTAGACTCAAATAAGGCGATTGCTTTGATTGGATCTAAAGCAAATACTGGAGATCTGCTAGGCAATTGGTCTTGGAAAGGTGATCCCGCTTCGACACAAACAATCAAATCGGCCCTTGAAGATCATTTTGATAATATTTTATTTGAAGCCGGATATGACATGGTATCAGCAGAAAATAATTTGTCTCTCAATGAACAGGCTATCTCTTCAGCAAAAAAACAAGATGTGATTTTATATGTTGCTGGTCTATCAGCATCACAAAGTGGTGAAGCCAGCAGCATGACCGATATTTCTTTGCCTAAAGAACAACTGGATTTATTAAGGAAATTATCAAAGTTGCATAAGCCAATTATTACGATTGTCATTACAGGCCGTCCTTTGGATTTAACTGAAGTTGACCGTTTGTCCGACGCAATTCTTCTGCCCTGGTTTCCTGGAACTGCTGGTGCGTTGGCAATTGCTGATATTGTTTCTGGAAAAACTAATCCCACCGGTAGACTTTCTATGACTTTTCCGAAATCAGTTGGTCAAATACCAATTTACTATAATTACTATAATACCGGTCGACCATTGACTGGGACGTTGGAAGATCGGAACAATATATACTTATCTAAATATATTGATTCCAGTAATGATCCTTTGTACCCTTTTGGCTTCGGGTTAAGTTATTCCAATTATACTTTAAAAGATTTGCGGCTTTCAAAAAAAGAATTTACCGCTGATGAATCAATTACGGCATCGGTCACAGTTAAAAATAATAGTAAGATTTCCGGAACCGCCACAGTGCAGTGGTATATCCACGATTTAGTCGGTGAGGTTGTTAGGCCGGTTAAAGAGTTAAAGCATTTTCAAAGAGTTCAACTGGGTGCTGGTGCCGAAGAGACTGTCACCTTTACAGTTTCCAAACAGGATTTATCTTATGTGCATGCGGATTTTACGCGGGTGTCGGATGCAGGAAGCTTTAAACTTTTGGTCGGATTTTCTAGCCAAACAGAGCTTGAAACATCATTTTTACTTAAAAACTAGGAGCTGATAGATATATGTATTCACTAAAAAATGACCATTTACAAATAGATTTGCTACAAAACGGAGCAATCGAAAAAGTGATTGCCAATGGTATAATGATCAATCAAGTCAACGGAAATTTGATAGATGGCAGCCTTTCTAATCTATATTTGAGAAGTAGAGAAGCCGACACGTATAATTACACCAAATTAATTGGGCCTGATGCTCCAAGCCGGTTTTCCTTAACCAAAAATGCTGCTAAATGGATAGGCAACTTTCATGGCATTTCGTATACCGTGACGTTGTATTTAGGTACAGAAAAATGGTTTTGGAATATTGATTTGAGTTCGAATTCGGATAAAGCAAAGCAGGCTGAAATTTTTTATACGCAAGATTTAGGTCTTGGTTTGCCATCTTTTGTTAGCTCCAATGAGGCTTATGCATCTCAATATATTGATCACCATATTGAAGAAAAGGCCGGTAAAATTACCATATCTTCTCGCCAGAATCAAAGCCAAAATGGCAAACTTCCTTATCTTCAGCAAGGATCGTTTAACCAACTCAGTGCATATGCTACGGATGGCTTTCAATTTTTTGGCAAATCCTATAAGACCACCGGAATCCCGGAATCCCTAACTAGGACGCAATTACCAAACTACAATTATCAATATGAATTTGCGTTTATCAGTCTTCAAAGTATGCCGCTGAATTTGACAAAAAAGCCAACACAACTTGTCTTTTATGCGGCTTTCAAAGAAAATGATATTTCGGAAAATGATAGAACTTTCTTTTCGGAAAATGAGTTATACAATGAATTTGATTCTCTAAAAAGAGTTGCTAATGCTGAAAATTTCGAAGTACAGCCCTTAGTTGCAAAAAAGAAATCTATCAGTGACTTACCATTAAATAGCTCGGACTTCTCGCAGCAGGATATTGAAAATTTATTTCCAAATCGTATTCAAGAAGAGTATAAAGACGATCAACTTTTATCGTTCTTCCTTAAAGATGGTGCTCACGTTGTTTTGAAGGCCAAAGAAAGAATACAAGAAAGAGCTAGTGGCAATATCATTATGGCTAGTTCAAGTTCGAAACCGGCTACACGAGTATTAGCAACGACACAATTTATGATGGGGGTTTTCGCTTCACAAACCGTTTTTGGCAATACTAACATGAATACATTTTCAGCTAATTTAAGAAATCCGCTGAATGTTTTGAAAATACAGGGTATGCATGTCTATCTTCGCCAAAACGATCGTTATTACTTGTTAGGAATGCCTTCAGCTTTTGCGATGACCTATAACGCTGCTGATTGGTACTATAAGTTGACTGATGACTTAATAAAAATTAGTGTTGATGCTGTTGCTGAACAACCTTATATTACTTTTAAACTTTCTTCGACCGAAAATAAAAAATATGACTTGATTATTACTGACGAGATAATCATGGGTTCAGAAAAGAACGATAGTCTCCCGGATATGAAACAGGACCAAGGCTCAATTATTTTCTACCCAGACCATACTTCGCTCATGTTTAAGAGAAATGAAAAACTCCGTTTTTTGATGGACTATCATGATAACGATGCTGAATATTTTTCAACTGGTAACGAAAGCGCCTTATTGGCTACGACTCCAGAAAACTTTCGACCGAAACTGTTAGCGATAAGCTATGAGGATGTCAGTCAGCTGACGATTAATTTAACCGTTTCGGAACAAGCCAATTTTCCACAATTGCAATATACGCCTAGTGAGTCTAGAATTCGACACCAACAAGTGATTGAAAAGTTGATTCGTGGTTTTAACCTATCGGGTGGTGATAGTCGTTATCATGATCAGCTTGAAAGAACTAATCTAATCGTTCGATGGTTTGCCCATGATGCCTTGGTTCATCTATTGTCTCCACACGGGCTGGAACAGTATGGTGGTGCGGCTTGGGGTACTCGCGATGTTTCACAGGGACCGACTGAATTCTTCCTAGCCACCCAAAATTATGATCAAGTTAAACAGATAATTGAAATATTATACAGCCATCAATTCATTGAAAATGGTAATTGGCCGCAATGGTTTATGTTTGATGAGTATGCTGATCAATTTGCTGATGAAAGCCATGGAGATGTCATTGTTTGGCCCTTAAAAGTTGTGGCCGATTACATTCGCCTTTCCGGCGACAAAGAAGTTCTTAATAAGATCTTGCCATACATGAGTTTGCATGATAAGGCCCAAAGCCCACAAAAAGAGACACTTTTGGATCATATAAAAAAACAAATCTCGTATATCAAAAATAACTTTTTATATGACACAAACGTTTCTGCCTATGGGGATGGTGATTGGGATGACACCTTGCAACCAGCCGATGCCAAACAAAAAAAGATCATGGCCAGTACTTGGACCGAGGAGTTAACGATACAGGTTTTGAATACAGCTGCCAGGGCTTTTCAGGGAATTGACCTGGCCGCCGACTTATCAGAACTTAGTTCACGTATGTTAACTGATTTCAAAAAATACTTCATGCAGGATGGCGACTTACCCGGATTTATTAGGCTTTATCCCGATCATCATACTGAATATATTATTCATCCGAATGACAACATTACAGGAATCGAATATCGATTAATTCCGTTAACGCGTGGGCTTATTAGTGGCATATTAAACGAAAAACAATCTCAGAAGGCGCTCCAAACTATCAAAGGTAATTTGCTATTCCCGGATGGCGTCCGTCTAATGAATAGGCCAGCGCATTATCATGGCGGGATTAGTCGTGTCTTTAAGCGTGCTGAACAATCTGCAAACTTTGGTCGCGAAATCGGCTTAATGTACACGCATGCTCATATCAGATATGCAGAAGCGCTTGCTACGATTGGTGACCCGGAGGCTTGGCATGCTCTGCAGATAATTAATCCAATCAATTTGAATAAATTAGTTGCTAATTCAAATATTAGACAAGCAAACGTTTATTTCAGTAGTTCAGATGCTAATTTTAATAACAGATACGAGGCTGAGAAACGATTCGCAGAGGTTCACAAGGGCAGTATCGACGTCAAAGGTGGTTGGCGTCTGTATAGTAGCGGTCCTGGTATCTATATTAATCAGCTTCTATCCAAAGTTATTGGCATCAATGCAAATATGGATAGTATATCCGTTAAAGCGGTCTTACCTTTGGGAATATTTCAGAAAGAGCCATTGGTTCTGCGATATGAATTTAAAGGTGACTATTTGAAATTTGTTTTCAACAGCGATGGATCAATTGCTAGTCAAGTTTAGTCGTTAGTAAAAATTAAAAATTGTATTTTTAGTCTTGAAAGCGTTTACAATTGGTGTAATATATTCATTTAGAAACGTTTCGAAAAAAATATTCTTACGATTCATTTGGGAGGTTAGAAATGATTTTAAAAAAAACAATAGTAATGTTGGGAGCATCGGTTATTGCTGGATCTAGTTTATTTGTCTTGCCAGTTGCTAATCACACCGCTTCTGCCAAATCAGAAACGATCAATTTTTGGTACGGAGGTGATGGCGACAAGGACATAAAACCAATTATCAAGGCTTTTACGAAAAAAACTGGTATCAAGGTCACGATTCAAAGTATTCCATGGAGCCAATATAATGACAAACTGTTAACGGCGGCGGCATCAAAATCCGGTCCTGATGTTTTGGTTGTTGGGACGACTGAAATGCCGAATATGGTTAGTTCAAAGACAGTTATGAATATTTCCAAATATGTCAAGAAAGATAAAAAAATTAGTCCCAGCAACTTCTTTGAAGGATCTGTTAATACGACTAAATATAGTGGCAAATATTATGCTCTGCCTTGGTATGTTGAAACCAGAGTTCTCTATTATCGAAAAGATTTATTAAAAGAAGTCGGCTATAATCAGGCACCGAAAACATGGTCGCAATTGTATAAGGCCGCGCTGAAATTGTCAAAACGTGGTTCTAATATGTACGGGTTCAATGTTGATGCTTCCGAACCTACTTTTGGATTTATGTTTGCCCGCCAAAATGGTGCTACCTTGATTAAAAATGGAAAAGCTCAATTTGATAAAAAGCCGATGGTCAATGCAATCAGTTATTTGCATAAGTTTGTTAAGAATGGTGCTGCTCCAAAACAGGATCTTAAGTTAACAATTGGTCAATCATTCGGTGGAAATGGTAAGGTGCCAATGTTTATCTCCGGCCCTTGGATGATGAATTCAATCGAAACTGATAGTGGTCTAAAAAACAATCAGTGGGGAGTTGCTCAGTTACCTGCAGGGAAAGATGGTAATACATCTAATACTGGTGGCGGAGATATCGCAGTGTTCAACTATACAAAGAAAAAGGCTGCTTCGATTAAGTTGATGAAGTTCTTGTCCACTAAAAGTAGCCAACTTGCGTATTACAAGAATAGCGATTCAATGCCTACTTTGAAGTCTGCTTGGACTGATAAATCTCTCAGTGACTCAAAAATTCAAGTATTTCGTAATCAACTAAACAATTCTGAACCAATGCCTTTGATTAAGCAATGGGATGAAATCGGCACGAACTATTTGCAGGCTTGGCAAGAAATCGCTCTAAAGAATTCGAGTGTTCAAAAAACCATGACCAGCTTCACGGAACAAACGAATAAATTAATTAACAAATAATTATGTTCTTTATAGGAATATTAAATAATTACTTTTTAATTAATATTCCTATAATTAAAGGAGATATCTTAAATGCGTAAATCGCTAAAGTCAAAGCTTACCCCATATACATTTGTTGGCCCGGCTATTGTTTTACTTTTGTTTTTCTCATTAATTCCTATTTTGATAGCTCTTTTTATCAGCTTCACAAATCTAAATATTACAGGTTTAGGGGATTGGTCTTCAATTAAATTTATTGGATTATCCAATTTTATCAACCTATTCAGTGATATGACTTTTCTTCAATCTGTTTCCAACACAATTTATTATGTTGTGATCGGTGTGCCATTGGTGGTGGTTTTATCTCTCGGCGCAGCGTTGATGATTAATTATGGCCAAAATAAATTTTTCAAATTAATGAGATTAATTTTTTATACGCCATCCATAACCAACACGGTTGCAGTGGCAGTTGTTTGGACCTATATGTATAATCCAAACAACGGGCTAATCAACGAACTGCTCAGTAAGATTGGTATCCCTGGTCTACAGTGGTTAAATGATCCGGTGACAGCTAAAATTTCTTTGGTCATTTTGGCTCTTTGGAAAGGAATTGGTTTAAATATGCTGATCTTTTTGGCCGCTCTGCAGGGAATTCCGAAGTCCCTGTATGAGGCAGCCGAGTTAGATGGGGCGAACAGATGGGAACAAACAAAACACATTACTTTGCCCTCACTCAGTTTTTCAATTTTCTTTGTTCTTGTCACGACGTTGATTGGTTGGTTCCAGTTCTTTGACGAACCATTTGTTATGACACAAGGTGGCCCTTTGAATAGCACGAACTCCGTTGCTCTATTCGTTTATCAAAATGGTTTCCAGAATTCTAATTTTGGTTACGCCGCAGCGGCTTCATTCGTCATGTTTGTTGCGATTATTGCTGCAACTTCGATTCAATTTAGGATTCAAAAGAAACAACAAGGAGTGTCTTAACCATGAGCAATAGCCGTAATTTTATTGATAAAAGGAATAAAACAATTATTAGCGCTATCTTGCTTGTTTGGGGTTTGGTCACGGTACTGCCCTTTCTGTGGATGTTTCTGTCGTCCTTTAAAACGAATGCTGAAATATCACAGATGACCCAAAGCTTTTTGCCGAAAAGATGGACTTTTCAGAACTATGAAAACCTATTTATTAGTGGCAATTTTGGTGTTTATCTCAAAAATACCTTAATTATCACGGCCTCATCTTTTTTTGGATTAATGTTGAATGCCATTGCAGGATATGGTTTTGCTAAGTTTAATTTTTTTGGAAAACGAATCTTGTTTTTGGCTGTTATGGCTACGATGATGATTCCGGGACAGGTCACAATGATTCCGGTTTACTTGATTCTCAACCAAGTCAAACTAACAAATACACTTCTTGGCATTTTATTACCGGGATTGGTGGGTGCTTTTTCGATCTTCCTATTTCGCCAATTTATGTCCAATATCCCAAATTCAGTGATCGAGTCTGCGCGAATTGAAGGTGCTGGCGAATGGTATATCTTTTGGCATTTGGTTGTGCCAATGTCACGACCGGTAATTGCGGTTCAAGGCATCTTAACTTTTATTGGTGGATGGAATTCCTTTCTCTGGCCATTGATCATTGCCAATAATCAAAAATACTATACCTTATCAGTTGGCTTACAATTGTTGCAGGGACAGCATACATCTGACTATGGCATTCAAATGGCCGGGTCTTCGTTTATGGTGATACCGATAATTATCATATTTCTTATTTTTCAGAAGTACATTCTTCAAGGTTTCAGTGTTCAGTCTGAAAAATAAAGTTAAGAGGATTGAATGTCTGGTATTAAAGATATTGCAAAAAGAGCAAACGTTTCTATCTCGACGGTTTCCTATGCACTTAACGGCAGCGATAAAGTTTCAAAAAAAACAAGAGATCGAATTATAGAAATCGCTAACGAATTAAATTACACGCCAAACCTGGCTGGAAAGACTTTAAAGAGGCAAAAAACCGATATCATTGGTGTTTATGTTCATGATTTTAGTGGTTATTTTTATAGTCACGTTATTGATGGTATTTCTAGTACGTTAAAAAAATTTGGTTTTGAAACGATTGTCTGCCCGGGCGGTAGTCAGGCACGCTTGTTCATTCCTCAGCGGCTTGTTGACGGCGCCATTATAATTGATCCTAATTTTCCAGATGCAGATATCGTTAAATATGCCGAACAAGGCTATAAAATTGTATTGATGTGGGGAGGCCTCTCAGTTCCTTCGATTAGTCATGTAGTGGTGGACAACGCACAGGGGGCTGGACAAGCTATTGATGCTTTACACAATTCAGGCGTTGAAAACTATTTGATTGTTACCGGACCTAGCAATTCGTATGATTCTCAGCAACGTCTGCAGGCTTCTTTAGCTGAAATTCAAAAATTTTCGAATAATCCAGTAACGGTTTTAAGCAGTAATTTTACGATTGATGGCGGGATTGAAACGGCAAAATATATTGCTAAGCAGGATTTAAAAAAACTTGGTGTTTTTTGTTTAAATGATGAAATGGCTATCGGACTGTATGAAGGACTTGCTAAATTCGGGATTCGACCGGGTCGTGATTTACGAATTATCGGTTTTGATAACGATCAGATTGGTCAATTTTTAAATCCTCAACTTTCAACAGTTGATTATTCAAAGAGGCAGTGGGGTGAAAGCGCTGCTGAGACAATCGTGTCGATGATACAAGATGGAAAGGTTGAAAATAAAATCATTAAAACAAGATTAGTTAAAAAAGCTTCAATTATTAGTCAAAATTAAGTTGGATTGGTTCTATCTGATATGTGAAAGGGAAGGATTACTTTTGGCAATTTTTAAGATATCTTTTTTTAGCGATTCACTCGGTATGAAAAGCACTGTTAATATTATTTTGCCTGACCACATCCAATCAACTTTATCAACATTGCTTTTGCTGCATGGTATGGGTGATGATGAGAATTCTTGGATGGACAACACGTCTTTATCGCGTTATTTATTAAACAGACAGTTAGCCGTAATTATGCCGCGAGTTGATTTGAGTTATTATGCCAACCTACGATCTGGTGAGAAATATTTTGATTATGTTTCTGATGAATTATTGCAAAAAGCCTCGGAATGGTTTCCTTTAAAAAAAGATGTTGAGCACCGTTTCGTTGCTGGACTCTCAATGGGCGGATATGGTGCTTTAAAGTTAGTGCTAAACGAACCGAAGAAATTCAGTCGTGGATATGCATTGTCAGCAGTCACTGATTTGCTTGATCGATGGAATCAAGAGCCCAAACGTGATGATTGGTACGCAAATTTATTTGGCAGCAAAACAGATTTAAAAGGATCTACGAGTGACTTGATTTCAATTGTCAAACAATGGCCCGTTGATAAAAAAAAGCCCCATATTTGGCAATCCTGCGGAACGGCTGACGCTTTCTTTCAGCAAAATGCAACTTTCCATCAGCTGCTAACCGAAAAGAAATTTCAAAGTGATTTTATTCCTGTTGACCAGGAAACACACCGATGGGAATTTTGGGACAAGCAAATTGTGCGGGTTATTGGCGACCTGGACCAATTTTTATCATAATCGATTTAATATTTGTTAGATCACGATTTAAATTTCCAGAATCAAGAAAGTATTTTCTTAGCTGAAAAGATTTCTTGATTTTTTTGTATTCGAGAAGTTATCTGCGCTTCTTTGACCGTAACACTGCCAATATAAATTGTGCATATTTTGCGTATCTAAGTTTTAACACTAAGAGACGCCAACCAAAAATGTTGACATAATATTTGTTTTACTAGAAGGAGAGTATAAATGCTGATCCCAATTGTAATCATTCAATTGGAAAATCAATCAAGGATCTTCGAAAAAAGCGTCTGTCTGTTGAGAGCGCCCCTCTAAACAGTTTATAGCGAAAATGGATAAAATATTACTTTTATTATAAACCTGATTGTTGACATTTTTTTGTATTTCGATGTAAACAGGAGTAAAAGGAAAATACTTTTTTGGGTGATCTCTATTCAACGATAAAATCTAAGAAATAATTTCAGAAACAGATGCAACAAATTCCTCGTGTAAGACTTATGCAATAGCTATTGGCACTTCCTTAACAGGGTTTGGTCTCTGTTTTGGATTAGATCATTTCTAATTAGATGAGTCCTATTTGAAGTGTAAGGTTTTTACACCATCGTGCGGCAAAGTGCCACAGCTTACGTTCGCAAATCTTCATTTAAAAAATCAACAATTGTTTTAGCTAGTGAACCAACTAGCGCACTTGATTTTTCAAACACACAGATTGTTATGCGTAGTCTTTGCTGGTTTGGCAGATATGGATAAAATTGTGATTGTGGCCACGCATGATAGCTTTGTGGCTGGACAAGCTGATCAGGTAATTGATGTTAGTCAATATAGCCCTCGTTAACTATAAATGAGCACGAAAAGTGCTCATTTTTTCTATAGCTGATCTAAATCGTGGGCAATGGGCGTTTGCATGATCTTTTTGATCTGAGATAAGTCTTGAGTTCGTGCCATGACCCACATGAGTTTGGCCACGATGGCTTCTGTATTCATGTCACCAGCCGTGATGCCACCAGCTTGTTCAACTCTTTGACCAACCTCATAAAGGTCGATATCTTGCCCTTCATTCATAATTTGAGTGGTAATAATTACCGGTAAGCCGGCTTGAGAAAGTTTTTCAACGCCTGCGACTAAATTGCGCCCCACGCTGGGTAAGCCGCCGTTTCCTAAGCTTTCAATAACAAGACCGGCTTTTTCTTGCTCGATAAAATCGAAAAATTTAACCGATAAGCCTGGAAATGCTCTGATGACATAGATGTTCGTATTGAGACCGGTCCTACTTGTGATAGGACCAGGATTAAAACTAGGCCGATAAAGAATTTTGAATTGCTGATTTTCGATCTGAGCAATCAAAGGGAAGTTAATTGAATCGAAAGCGTCAAAAGACTTTGATTTTACTTTAACCGCACGGGTGCCAGCAATGACACGGCCATCGAAGACAGCATAAACGCCTGGGAAGTCAATCGTGCGTGCTGCGAGTAAGGCATCATTGATGTTTTTCTTGGCATCCGTGTGTTCAAAGGTTAGAGGAATTTGCGATCCGGTGATAATAACGGGCTTTTCAAAATCACTGAGTAAATATGATAAGCCGGCAGCTGTGTAAGCCATTGTATCAGTGCCGTGGGTGATTAAATATGCATCAAAGTCAGGATGTGACCTAATCGTCTGGGACATTTTAATCCAATCTTCGGGCTGCATATTGGTCGAGTCTTTATCCATAAGCGGTATGAGGTCAATTGGCCCTTCGGCTGAATCAAAAAAAGCTGACAACTGGTTGATTGTCATACCAGGAGCCAAGCCATTTTTATGTGCAGTAGAAACAATAGTCCCACCTGTAGCTAATACAAGAATTTTTTTCATAGGAATTATGCTTTAACTTTAGATTGTACCCAGTTAGATAGCCAAGTAAGCAGCGTAATCATAACTAGGTACATTAAGGCAACAATCGCCCAAATTTGAAAGCCTTGCTGCGTTCTGGCAACGATCAAGTTACCGGTCTGAGTCAGTTCGACAATGCCGATTGCCTGCAGAATTGAGGTATCCTTCAAAGTAATAATAAATTGGTTAACAAAACTCGGCACCATAATTCGAATACCTTGCGGCATTACAATATGATACATCGACTGCCAGTATGTTAAACCGTTAGAACGCGCGGCTTCCATTTGCCCCTTGTCGACTGCCTCAAAACCGCCTCGGACAAAAGCCCCGGTATAGGCGCCCTCATTTAATGTCAGTGTGATAATACCTGCAATAAATGCTGGGATCTTAATATCCAGCACATGCGGAAGACCGATGTAGATAAAGAAAGCCAGTACGAGTAACGGCAACCCGCGGAAAATATAAATCACAGTTTTTGAAAACGCACGTAAAATTTTTAGTTCTGCGACACCACAGACGCCGAGCAGGACTCCCCAAATTGAAGCCAGAATAATACCGACAACTGTTAACTGAATCGTTTTAATAATGCCGCTGAGAAAACCGGGCCAATTAGATACTAGTAAGGACCAAATACCGGAAGACTTGGCATCACTAGCCGAGTTGCCGGAATAATGCTTTTGACTTTGGCCAAGATATTTCTTCACGATACGGTCATAGATACCATCTTTTTGGATCGCGACTAGGCCCTTATTGAAAGCACGCAATAAAGCACGATTTTTACCTTTTTTAACAGCAAATCCATACCAGCCGGCATTTGCTACTTTGCTGCTGGGAATTCTTAATTCAAGCCCATTTTTGATCGCATACTGCATAACCGGCAAGTCTTCAAAAGTAGCTGCCGAATTGCCGACAACCACATCGTTATACATCGTGTTGGAATCATTAAAATAACTAACTTTAAAACCGTATTTCTTTTGAATAATTTTGGCGTAATCAGCTGAAGCGGTACCTGTTTTCAATGCAACTGTTTGACCGCGTAGCTGAGACAAATTTTTAATTTTCGATTTGCTAGAAACAGCCCACACAACACCTGTTCGATAATAAGGGCGGCTGAAATCGTAGACTTTCTGTCTTTCTGGCGTGATGCTCATGCCGGCGATAATAGCGTCCATCTGTCCGGAAAGTACCATTTGTGCGCCGGAGTTAAAGGAAATGGGCTTCAAATTCATGGCAAATCCCTCGCGTTTTGCGATAGTACGGATGATTTCGACATCAATCCCGGTATACTGCCCGTTTTCTTTTTGAAATTCAAAAGGTGGGTAGGTGACATCCGTCGTAATATTATATGTCGTTTTCTTGGCGTCCGCAGCAGAGAATACAAAGGGAACGAACAGCGTAAAAATAAGTAAAAAGCTGAATGATCTAGTCAAAAATTTAAACATCTTACACGTTACGGTAACATGAAAAAATGCTGAAATGATTGAAATGTCAGCTTTCTTAACAAAATATGAAAAAAATGCGAATGATGCTCGCGAAATCGTGAAAAAAATACTTTTTAAGGGTACTTTTTGTCTGACTCGACGACTGGTAGAATGTTCCGGATGACAGAAATTAACTTAAAACAGGTATCACTTTCATTGGCCGGAAAACCGGTTTTAAATGCGATTGATTTATCGGTGGAAAAAGGGCAGTGGATCACACTTACCGGCCCGTCCGGGTCTGGAAAATCGACGATTTTAAAGCTGATTGCCAATCTGATTAATCCAGACTCTGGAATCATTTTTTTTCAAGAAAAAAATATTCAAGAACTCGATCCGATTAATTATCGTCGGCAAGTGAGCTATGCGGTTCAGTCGGCGCAGTTATTCGGCAAAACTGTCAAGGATAATCTAGACTTTCCTTACTTGATTAGAAAAAAAGCGATTGATGAAAAACATGAGAAATCTTTATTGACAGCTTTTGATTTACCCGAAGATTTTTTGTACAAATCTGTTTTAGATATCTCGGGCGGCCAGCGGCAGCGCGTCGCCTTGGCCAGAAATTTTGTTTTTCCACCACAGGTACTATTGCTGGATGAAGTGACAACCGGCTTGGACGAATTAACCAAAAAAATTGTCCGCCAAGTAATCGAAGAAAACAATCACAGAGGACTGACCGTGATCGAAGTGACGCACGAAGCTGAAGATCTCAGCGAAGCAAAGAAAATTTATATCGTTGATAAAGGCAGGATTCAGCAGGAGACCGCTCATGAATAATTTGAATATTTCTAATACGACACTGGCTTTGGTGGCCAGTTTGGTGGTGGTTTCATTACTGATCTCCTATAAACAGAAATTAGGGATTGTCAAAGAAACAGCAATTGCGGTCTTGCGTGCCGTAGTTCAGTTGGTGGTCGTCGGCTTTGTTTTACAGTATATTTTCGATGCTAAAGAGTGGTTTTTAACTTTAGCTATGTATCTGGTTATTATTTTTAATGCCGCTTATAATGCTGGTAAAAGAGCTAGCGATCTGTCCCGATGGTCGGCTTTTTCGATTAGTTTTGTTTCCTTGATTGTGTCGGTTTCAATTACGATGACAATTTTGGTAACCAGCGGTGCTATTGAATTTAAGGCAATGCAGGTGGTACCGATTTCCGGCATGCTGGCTAATAATACGCTGGCCGCCTTGGGGTTGGTCTATCGCAATATGCACCAGCAATATAATGACCTGCACGAACAAGTGGTGGAACGTCTGGCATTAGGCGCATCGATTAGAGATGCAAGCTATGAAATTTATAGAAACGCATTACGGCTTGGCATGCAGCCGCAAATTGATACAGCTAAAACATTAGGTATCGTTAGTTTGCCTGGCATGATGTCCGGTTTGATCTTTGCTGGTGTTTCGCCAGTATCGGCAATTAAATATCAGATCATGGTGACATTCATGCTGCTTGGGTCCACAGGTATTAGTTGTTTGATGGCTACTTTCATGACTTACCGCAAATACTTTAATAACCGCGCCCAACTTGTGGGAGCACGTCATAATTAGTGACTAACTGATTAGCACTTAAAAACTACGTTTGATTGCGCAGTTTTTTATTGGCCTTGATGAGGGGATGTTTAAATTTATGACTTGATTTTGGCAACTGTACTATGTAACATAGTACATATCACATTTTGGGAGGCAAAATGCTCGAAAACACGGCAAAATTGTTAACGGTTAAGGATATAAACAAGTCGTTTGGTCAACGCCAGGTTCTTTTTCAGGTCTCTTTTGATATCAAGCCAGGCCGCATTGTTGGTTTAATCGGCCCTAATGGTGCTGGGAAAACAACGATCATGAAATCGATCGCTGGACTTACTTCCTATCAAGGAGAAATTGAGATAGACGGTCAAAAGGTTTCAAAGACACACACGGCACCATTGAAAAAAGTGGGCTCTTTGATTGAAACGCCAGGAATTTATCCATATATGTCCGGTTATAATAATTTGAAATTATATGCAGGACACACTTCGGCTGAAGATTTGGGGAAGATCATGGAACAGACTATGATTACTGATTTTGCCAATCGTAAAGCAAAAAAATATTCATTGGGCATGAAACAGCGTTTGGGTGTTGCAATTGCGATGCTTGATCATCCCGAACTGGTTATTTTAGATGAGCCTATGAATGGGTTGGATCCTGAATCGGTTCATTCGATGAGGCAATTGCTGCGCGGTTTAGCAGATAATGGTGTGTCGGTGCTCATCAGTTCGCATATTTTAAGCGAATTGGAGCTTGTAGCTGACGATTTGGTCGTCGTTAATCATGGCCATATTCTTTTTAATGGCACAAAAGACGAATTTTTTGCTAGTCAGGCTGCTAAAAGCGGCCATGGTACTCGTATTTTAATCAAGACAGGTGATGACCAAAAAGCCGCGGGTATTTTAGAATCCTTAGGTTTTCAAACCGATCACAAAGGTAAACATATGGGTGTTTATACGGATGACCAGCACGATTTGAATAAAATGCTTCAGCAATTAGTCATGAACAAAATTGAAATTAAGAGTGTCAGTGAAGAAAAACAGCATTTGGAAGATTCCTTTATTGACTTGATCAAAGGGGGAGACAAATAATGCAAGCAATTCGACAGGAGTTTTTTAAATCATTTCATAGACTTAATTATTTAGTGTTCAGCCTCATAACTTTGGTAATTCCTTTTGTGGGCGGTATTGCATATCTGATCAGAGATCACGCGCATGCAGAAGCAGATTTCGTCATGCATCATGGATACTATGACTCGTTTATTTTCATTTTTATGCTGGTCTCTTTCGGATCAATTTTGGCTGAAGAATTTCAGTTCGACACAATCAAAGTGATCGCATCACGTGGCAATTCCCGGCGTTTGATCTTTTCTGCAAAAGTAATAAAACTAATTTTTGATTATTGTTTCTGGTTTTTTATTGCAACTGCATCTTACTTATTGAGCTGGCTGGTTGAATTTGGCGGCACGCATGTTGGCCAAGCAATTAGTTTAGGAAACAAAGGTTATTATTTTGCAGCTAACGGCAAACCAAGTGAATTTACCTTTCTCTGGCAAAATTTTGTTACGAATCTGCTTTATATCTTTTTGATTGGTTCGATTACTTTGATGATTTCCAGTTTCTTAAAATCGAATGCGATCGCAATTGCTTCAGCTTTTATTATCTGGTTGGCAGGACAAATTATCAGTGCTCTATTAATGAATTTGTTTTATAAGCAACTGCCTTTGATCAAATGGAACCCATTTAATGTCAATACCTATATCGCTGGTCAAGCCTTCAGCGACTCAAAAGCACTAACGCTGCTATCGCACTTAAGCCAACCAGAAATTATTATTGCATCGCTTGTTTGGACCGGTATTTTTCTTGCTATTGCTGGTATTGTTTTCAATAGACGTAATCTGTGATTTTTTGAGGTGGCTATATGGCAATAAGCAGTAAAAAGCCAATATACCTGCAGTTAGTCGATCGAATTAAAAATGAGGTTGCGACAGATATTTTATCAGCCAATGATCAGCTTCCTTCAGTTCGTGAAATGGCCTTGCAGGAGAGAATCAATCCAAATACGGTCGCAAAGGCGTATAAGGAATTAGAGCGGCAGGAAGTGATTAAGACACTAACTGGCAAAGGCACTTTTGTTACGGGCAACACGCAAAATGTCAAGAATCTGAATCAGAACCAACTATTTTCAGAGTTGTCTTCTTCTGTTGACCAATTATTGAAAAATGGCGTAACGCGTAAGCAGATAGAACAATTTGTTGATGATTTGTTTGGAGGAAAAAATGCTAAAAATTGAAAATTTGACAAAAAAGCTGGAAAACAAGTTGGTCATTGACCATGTCACTTTCTCAATGCAGACCGGTCAGATTGTTGGATTGGTTGGCCGAAATGGAGTTGGTAAAACAACTCTTTTTCGCTTATTATCAGGAGAATATCTGTCAGATTCAGGCGGAGTTTCTAGCGATGATGCAGAAAATGCACGAACACAAATCTTCTATCTTGATGCCCCTGATAATTTCACCAACGCTTATTCTGCTGCGCAACTGGCCAGAATCTTTAAAGTAAGTTATCCCAAATTAGATGTTGAATGGTTTGAAAGCCTGGTTAAGACGAATAACCTGCCTTTGCATAAAAAGATGTCGAGTTTATCAAAGGGACAGCGTGGCCTTATTTTGGTGATTGCTGCCATCACAAGCAAAGCAAGGTATATTTTTTTAGATGAACCCCTGGACGGGCTGGATTTAATTGTACGTGATCAAGTCACGCAAATGCTGATTTCGGCCGTTTCAGATAATCAGACAGGCATTATGCTGGCTTCGCATAATTTAAGAGAACTTGATACGATTGCTGATCGGATTATCTTGATTAAAGAGGGTCGAATCGAAAAGGATTATTTGCCCGGTGAAGAATTAGAGACGGCAAATGTTGCCAAAATGCAGATGGTCATTGAAGGCGCTCTGCCTAAAGTTGTCATTGAATGCGGTCATATTCTGGAAAAACGCGGCCACTTATATGTTGTGCTGTTTAAAGATTACGACAGTAAAATGGCAGCGCGCATCAAGCGAAGCAAAGCCAAATATATTGAAGAGTTACCAGTTAACTCAGATGATATTTTCCGAGCGACCTTTGATGAGGATTATCGTCTGCGTCAGGCAACGCCTAAAGGGAGGCAGTGATTTATGAGAGAAACAGTCAAACTTTACTATGAGCTGCGCAAAATTTGGATTTGGACACTTTTAGCAATTATCACCATCATTGCGATTAGCAGCATGGTGTTTAATATTGGCAGTTGGTATCAAGCTAAACACACTTTTGATAGTCATTTTGATGCGCATCACTATTATGAAATCAGGGATTATGCGCAGACGCTGCTGAGCAAAAATAAGAGAAAACAAGCCGCTAAGGTGACTAATATTCTCTCAGATACTCAAGGCTTTCATTTTGTCACTAATTCCAAAGTTAGATATGTATCGAAAAATGCGGAACTAGCATTTTATATTTTGACAATCTCACCTGATAGTGCGTATAGAAATGTTAGTTATAAAGAAGTGGTCAGCTCGCTGCCTGAGACATTTTCAGAATATAGGCATCGGGTTCTTCGTTACTATGTGTCAGCAAATGGTTCAAATGGCAAAGATGTTGTGCAGTATTCTGATGATAGCCCAGATTTTGTTGTTTCTGGCCTGCCTACTAGTAAACAAATTTATTTGCCGGATACCCCTAGGTTTTCTAAAGATTCCGGTCCTTTCAATAAAGAAGGTTTTTATACACATACTTTCATATTCAAACAGCCTATGGGAGCGGGGCCGGTTGTATTGTCAATTTTGATCGGTGCCATCTTCTTTTTGCTGGATCAGATTCACTGGATTAATCCCTATATGCTTCAGCGAAGCAAAGACGGCCGGTACCTAGCCTTGGCTAAATCACTTTGCTGGTTTGTTATTCCGGGCCTGCTATCCTGTTTCTATGCCTTGGTTGAGTTTGTGTTAAAAGGCTTTTTGGTCCCTTCAGCGTTCGCTAATAGCGATTACGGAGCGATGTTCAGCGGGCTATTGGTTGTGTTGACCCTAGGGCTTTCTCTGGCAGGTTTTGGCCTGCTGATTGATTCTTTTATTGGCACAATTTTCGGAAAAA
This sequence comes from Oenococcus sp., assembly GCF_047725585.1. Taxonomy (NCBI): domain Bacteria; kingdom Bacillati; phylum Bacillota; class Bacilli; order Lactobacillales; family Lactobacillaceae; genus Oenococcus; species Oenococcus sp. The sequence continues at coordinate 137,907 of NZ_JBDNNF010000004.1, forward strand.
TTTATACAGCGATTGTCAGCATGTTTGCCCTTGCACTATTCATTTCCACGGCCCATATGCTGGGTTCAGGATTAAGCCGCCAGTGGCATTTAAATATGAAACCATTTCTTAATTTTGTGGACGATGCATTCAGTGCCAATGGCAACGGATTTTCCTGGGTAGAATTATTAATTGCGCTCTTAATGTTGGCTTTGGCCTTTTTCTGGTATAAAAAATATTCATATGATACAGACAGCAGTTATGTGCGTATGCCGAAATTAAAGAAGCCCTTCTTCTGTTTTGTTGTGCTGCTGGCTGTGTGGGACTTTATTTTGCCCTTACCGCTTGCTGCCTGGACACCTAGCAACGCTTATTTCCAGAGCGGCCAGATATCTTCTATTGTTTGGTGGCTTGCCTGGGGTATTGGCATCACACTTTTCACTGCTTGGCTGATTTTTAAAAAACCATTCAAATTTCGTTTTTTAAGCAAAAAAAATGGCAAACAATAATTTAAAGTTTAAAAATAATAGATGGCTTAATTTGTTCGGAACAGTTTCTTTGGCTGTTTTTTTCTTACTAGCCATTGCGGTTAAATTGCATAGTTCTAAATTGTCGCGTCTGGATCGTGCTATTTCTCTTTTTTTCTATGAGAGGCGTTCTCGGAACCTTATATTTGCATTCCAATTCATTTCCGATATCGGCCGTCCAACAGTCACAGCCGCAATTATTATTCTGCTGGCCTTGGTTTTTTATGGAAACCACCGGCGTATTTTAGCTTTTTGGTTAGTACTTTCGACCGTCTTAGGAAACTTATTTTGGCAGCTTTTGAAAATATATTTCATGCGGCCTAGGCCGTTAATGACAACCATGCATCATAGCTTTGCATTTCCTTCTGGTCATGCGACGAGTGTTGTTATCTTCGCGCTATTGATTTTCAGCTTGCTGCCAATGCTGACAGTATCAAAAAAAATAAAAAAAATGATGACGATTATATTATGGTTATTTGTTTTGGCTGTCTGCTTTTCGCGCATCTACCTCCAAGCCCATTATTTATCAGACGTGGTATCAGGGGCGGCTTTGGCCTTTAGCTGGATTATTTTTATGCGGCATATTTACAATAAGTTTGCAGAAAAACTGTTATTGGCTAAAATGTTTCGATAAAAATTCTATAATTGAAAACATGACAAAAGAAATCTATCTAACCGGTGACCGTCCAACTGGCAAACTTCACATCGGACATTATGTCGGTTCTTTAAAAAACCGTGTTGCCATGCAGAATTCTGGTGAATATGAACCCTTCGTCATGATTGCCGATACACAAGCATTCACGGATAACGCACGTGATCCTGAAAAAATTCATCGCAGTTTGACAGAAGTGGCTTTGGACTATTTAGCCGTTGGTTTGGATCCAAAAAAAACAACAATGTTTGTACAGTCTCAAATTAAAGGCTTGTTTGAACTGACTGAGTATTATATGAATCTTGTTACAGTTGCGCGTTTGCAGCGCAATCCGACTGTGAAGGCTGAAATTGAACAAAAAGGTTTTGGCGAATCAATTCCGGCTGGCTTTTTTACGTATCCAGTCAGCCAAGCAGCTGATATTACGATTTTTAAGGCCAAAAAAGTGCCCGTTGGGGATGATCAGGAACCCATGTTGGAACAAACACGAGAACTTGTTCGAGCTTTTAACAGTGCCTATAACACTGATATTTTGGTAGAGCCTCAAGGTGTTTTCCCAGCAAAAGGATTGGGTCGGATTCCCGGTATTGACGGTAACGCTAAAATGTCAAAATCTCTTGGTAACGCCATCTATCTTTCCGATGATGCCGATACAGTAGCGGCTAAAGTTAAACAAATGTACACAGATCCACAGCATATCCAAGTAAGCGATCCTGGGCATATCGAAGGCAATGTGGTTTTTACTTATTTGGATATTTTTGACCCGGATAAAGCACAAGTAGCCAGCTTAAAAGAGCAGTATCAACAAGGCGGACTCGGAGATATGAAGTTAAAGCGCTATTTAACGGAAGTATTGGAATCGGAATTAAAACCGATCCGTGAACGCCGTGCCAGCTTTGAAGAGGATATTCCTGCTGTTTTACAGATGCTAAAAGATGGATCTGATCATGCAAACCAGATCGCCGAAAAGACAATGACTGAAGTCCGGGCAGCGATGGGTGTTAACTATTTTGATGGTTTAAAATGACTAAATTCTACGAAAAAAATTTTTCCCAGAGATTGAAGGAAGCTGTTCCAGATCCTAAATTGCAGGAATTATTTTTGCAGCATGCTGATTTAGCTCACGATAAAGTAATTGAGAATTATTTAACCGACTTACCAGTGCCAGTCGGTCTTTTGCGTCAGTTGGTTGTTGACGGACATACTTATCTTGTTCCAATGGCCACTGAAGAACCAAGCGTTGTTGCCGCTGCCAATAATGGCGCAAGATTTCTGACAAATATTGAAACAGTTTATCAAACACACCTGCGTTTTGGTCAAATATTGGTGATGGGTGATTTTGATACACTGGACGCAGTCTATCTAAAACATAAAGATGATTTGAAAAAGACAGCACAATTGGTATATCCGTCCATTGTGGCACGGGGTGGCGGGCTGAAGGAATTGCATTTTCGTCAAATGGATGCTAATTCGTTTTCTTTTGATGCACTGATTGATACGCAAGATGCTATGGGCGCAAATATCGTCAATACGATTGTGGAGGCCATAGCAGAACAATTGCGATCTTGGCAGGTGGATGTTTTGGCGGCGATTGTTTCCAATCTTCCCACTACCAGCATGACTGAAATGAAAGCAGTTGCCTCTGGACTGGATCTGCCTAGTATGAAAAAAATCGCTGCACTGTCTCATTTTGCGACGATTGATTTTCATCGCGCAGCCACAGACAACAAGGGATTTCTTAACGGCGCCTCGGCAGTAGTACTGGCTAGCGGTAATGACTGGCGTGCTTTTGAAGCTGGTGCGCACGCCTATGCGGCCATAGATGGTAACTATAAGTCTTTAGCTTCTTGGACCATTAATTCGCAAAATCAATTAATTGGCCGTGTCAAAATGCCGGTTCAATTAGGTATAGTAGGTGGAACAATCTCACAAAATAAAGTAGCCGTTGGGTTGCTGAAACTAACTCAGGTACATTCTGCAGATGAGCTGGCTAGAATCGTTTTGGCCGCCGGGCTTGCCCAAAGTCTTGCTGCTTTGAGGGCATTAGTTGGTGAAGGTATTCAAAAGGGACATATGAAAATGCAGCGACGCGCAAAAGGAGAAGATAAATGACAACAATTGGACGCAGAATTCCTAACATAATGGGTACGCAGCACCCGGATAACGCCGCAGTGCCATTTTTTAAACACAGCCAGAGCCCTTTCATTTCGGCTTACAACGAGGTTAAAGAGGCCTTTAATAATTTTTCTGTGCTGGATACAGATGAATATATGTGGGACTGGGAAGGCAAACACGCCGATGCTGCTGTAATTGATCGCCTTTATTCAGAAAACTATAGCTATTTTAAGAAAAATCAATTAGGGCGCGACAAATTTTTGACCTTCCGTCTGCCCAACATATGGGAAGAAAAAGGTTACAGCCTCATGCAGGCCATGGCCACGATACTGTCAGCCGAAGATTTCGCTAAAGATCTATCTTTTGATCAAAGACCCTTGTTTGAAGCTATTTTACCCATGGCGCAGTCGGCAGATCAGTTAATTGAAATCGAAGACAAATTTGCCAGTTTGGCGCATTTTAAATCCAAAGAATTTACAAGTGGATCTAATAATAATGATCTGCTCTACATGATTCCCTTATTTGAAGGCTTTGAAACACAATTAAATGCACCGAAAATATTAAAGACCTATTTGAGCATGTACGAAAAACATTTCGGGCAGTCTTTGCAGTATCTGCGCGTTTTCTTAGCTGGTTCTGACTCAGCCCTGAGCAACGGGTTTATGAATTCTATTATCGGCAACAAGCTGGCGTTAACACGTTTGGCTGATTTTTCTAACGAAATTAATCTGCCTGTCTTTCCAATTGCGGGAACCGGGTCAACTATTTTCCGTGGCGGCCTGTCGCCTCTTTGGATTAAAAGGTATTTGCAGGAATTTCCAGGTTTGAAAACGGCTACTGTCCAGTCGGCTTTTCGTTATGACTATCCGACTAACCAGGTTCAAGCGGCAATCAAAGAACTGCGCGCTGGTCTGCAGGAAAGCAAGCCTTTGTCCATGAGCGGAGAAGAACAGCAGATTCTGATTGACGTGGCTAAAAAATCGGCCGTTTATTATCACGAAACGCTAGATCAGCTGATTGTTGATCTACAACCTGTGTTTGATGCATTTCCTAAAAGACGCGATCGTCGTCAGCATGTCGGTATTTTGGGTTATTCACGTCAGGTAGACGGCTACAAGATGCCGCGTGCGATTACTTTTACAGGCAGTCTTTATTCGGTTGGTGTGCCACCGGAATTCATTGGTTTTGGTCGGGCATTAATGAGTTTGGATGCCAAAGAATTAGCGATTTTTGTGCGTCATTATCCTAATCTAAAGCATGATTTCGTCCATTTGGCTAAATATATCAGTCAAGATGCTTTGAACACTTTGATTCAAGGCAATCCTGCCTGGGCTGAAGTACGTCAGGATATTCAGGACATGCAGAAGATTTTGCAGTTTGAAATCGGGCCAAGTAATGAGAATGAAGAGGAGCATGCAAGGCTCGCTTCTGATTTGGTTAAAATATCAGATGCAACAACACGGACCCTGTTGATTGAAAAACAAGCTCTTCTCAGGAGATTCTTAGGTTGATCGTTACCAAAGAAATTCAAGAGTTGTTTGATCAAGCTCAGCATATTGTTTTTATGACCGGTGCAGGTGTCTCGACTGCTTCAGGTATTCCTGACTACCGCAGTAAAGGCGGCCTTTATACGACGAGTGAATTGGATCGGCCGGAGTATTTGCTAAGTCATACTTGTTTTGAGACCGAACCGGAGCGTCAATATCGTTTTATGAAGGAAAACATGTACTTTCCGCAAGCTAAGCCGAATATTATTCATGAAAAAATGGCTGCTTTTGCAAAATCGGGCAGGGCGCGCACTATCACGCAAAACGTTGATGGCCTGCATACGCGTTTGGATCCCACTGTGATTGAATTTCATGGCTCATTGTATCGCGTGTACGCCCCGATTGACCATAAAACTGTACCGGTAACCGACTATCTGACATCGATGTATCGTAAATCTGATCATGCCTTGCTGCGCCCTGATATTACTTTTTATGAAGAAATGCCGCAGCATGTCGAACAAGCAGTTGCCACGGTGGCGGCTGCCGATTTGCTTGTGGTTGTAGGGACGAGTTTTCAAGTCTATCCTTTTGCCGGCCTGATCAATTATGCCCAAAATTCTGCAGTTAAAATTTCTGTTAATATGGAGCATATCAACACGACTGCGCCCATTAAACAGATCATCGGCGATGCAACCGAATTCTTTTCAGAAATTCACTTGCGTTAAGATGAATTTATGAATAATCATCAAACTTTTAACTATTCGTCTTCCGATCACAAATACTGGTTAGGTATTTCGATCAATTTAATTTTTATTATTTTTGAAATCCTGTGCGGTGCTTTCGCTAATTCTCTGGCACTGGTTACTGATGCCATTCATAATTTAGGTGATGTTCTCGGACTGGTAATTGCCTTAGTAGCAGTCGTTTTATTAAAACGCAAGCCGACCAAACGGCACACATATGGTTTTTACAACACGACTATCCTAGCAGCCTTCATCAATTCATTAATTTTGGTGGCAAGCCTCTCGATTGTTATTTGGGAGGCCCTTCTGCGTTTTATTCATCCAGAAAATCATATTGACGGTATGCTGGTTGCTATTGTTGCTTTAATTGGTGTGTTCGTAAATGGCTTTACAGCTTATATTTTTCAAGCTGGTGCGTCTAAAGACCTCAATGAAAAAGCTAATTACTGGCATTTTTTGGCTGACGCTCTGATTAGTTTGTGTGTTGTTGTTTCTGGCCTGCTAATTGTGTGGACCGGCTGGCGTGTAATTGATCCAATTGTGTCAATTGTGGCTGCTATTTTTGTGCTGCGTGAATCCTGGAGAATTTTCCACGATTCTTTTGATTTGATTACTAATGGCGTGCCCGAAGGAATTGAAGAGGAGGAAGTCGAAAAATATTTGCTGAGTTTTCCAAATATTGAAAAAATAAATGATATGCATATTTGGGCGCTATCGACAACCGAAATCGCTTTATCAGCACATTTGCAATGTGAGGATCCGCAGCGGTATGTCGAGATTTTAGATGCAGCCACAGATGGCCTACGAAAAAAATTTGCCATTGATCACGTTACGCTGCAATTAGAGACTAAGCAGAAAACACATATAGAATCGGATATTTAGTTTTGGAATTTGCGCAAATTGATGGGAAAGCCTGGTTTAATTGCCTTTTTCACTCGATTTTTCTTTGATAACGTCATGAGAAGCGAATTTTAGTGTATAGTGTTAGTCGAGTTAGTTCTTATTTATCAGCTATCCACATACCAGTGGATTGACAGATATGATAAACAAGTAATAACTCACAGTAAGCTGAAAATCAGGCATTTCGACTAAAAGTATATTTTTATAGCTCTTTTTGTTTTCGCCTTTTTTAAGTGTCTCTTTTTCAGAAAATAGAGAGGTGGTATTGATTGTGAGTGATAATGCTAAAAGCAGGACTCATAGGGATCATGGGTTGATTCACTATGCCAACGGGCCTTCGTTGGAAGAAATTAACGGAACTGTTACAGTCCCAAAAGGAAAGGGTTTTTGGCGGACGCTATTTGCTTATTCAGGACCAGGCGCACTAGTTGCGGTTGGCTATATGGATCCCGGTAACTGGTCGACTTCGATTACTGGCGGACAAAATTTTCAGTATTTACTGATGTCAACGATTCTATTATCCAGCTTGATTGCGATGCTGCTGCAGTATATGGCTGCTAAGCTAGGTATTGTCTCTCAGATGGATTTGGCCCAAGCTATCCGTGCTCGGACCAGTAAATCCCTCGGAGTTGTTTTATGGATTATGACTGAACTTGCGATTATGGCGACCGATATCGCGGAGGTTATCGGCGCTGCGATTGCGTTGTATCTCTTGTTTCATATTCCGTTAGTCATTGCCGTCTTTATAACGGTTTTCGATGTGCTGCTGCTATTGCTGCTAACGAAAATCGGATTTAGAAAAATTGAAGCAATTGTGGTGGCTTTGATTTTAGTTATCCTATTTGTATTTGTTTATCAAGTTGCTTTGTCAGATCCTAATTGGGCAAACGTTATTGGCGGACTAGTACCTAGCGCGAAAGCGTTTGCCAGCACACCACATATTGGTGGCCAAACACCATTGACTGGTTCTTTGGGAATTATCGGTGCGACAGTTATGCCGCATAATCTGTATCTGCATTCAGCTATTTCGCAGACCAGAAAGATTGATCATAATGATGAAGAAGATGTTGCAAGAACGGTCCGTTTTTCCAGTTGGGATTCTAATATTCAATTAACAGCTGCTTTCTTTGTTAATGCACTGTTGCTAATCATGGGTGTCGCAGTCTTTAAGTCTGGTGCTGTTAAGGATCCTTCTTTCTTTGGTTTATTCCAGGCTTTATCTGATACTTCGACTCTGAGTAACGGTATTTTAATTAGTGTTGCAAAGACTGGTATTTTATCAACTTTGTTCGCTGTGGCTTTGCTTGCTTCTGGTCAAAATTCTACTATTACCGGTACGTTGACCGGTCAGGTTATCATGGAAGGCTTCGTCCATATGAAGATGCCTCTATGGCTGCGTCGTTTGGTAACACGTTTAATTTCTGTTATTCCTGTTCTAATCTGTGTATCAATGACCAGTGGTGAAAGTGCCATTGCCGAACATGAGGCTTTGAACACGTTAATGAATAACTCACAAGTTTTCTTGGCCTTTGCGTTGCCATTCTCAATGCTGCCTTTGTTAATGTTTACGGATAGCAATATTGAAATGGGTACGCGTTTTAGGAACGCAGCGTGGGTCAAAGTTCTTGGTTGGATTTCTGTTGTAAGTTTGACTTTCTTGAACCTGCTGAATTTGCCTGGCAATGATGGCCAGATTGCTGCTTTCTTTGGTGATAATGCCTCTAAAAGTGAATTAACATTAGCAAATATCATCGCTTGGGTGCTGATTGCTGCTATCTTAGCTTTGCTGGCATGGACTATTTATGAAATCATGAAGGGCAACAGGCGCTATCGTCTTGAACATCCTGCAGCAGAAGTTAGCGCTGAATAATAAATTAATCTCTTCAAGTGAAAATTAGATTATTATATCCGTGATGATACACGGATATAATATGACCTAGGAGTAGGAAATTGTCTCAGAAAGGATGATGTAAAAATGTCTGAAAAACCAGTGGACAAGGTTTTTAACCGGATCCTGGTTGGTGTTGATGACTCAGCGGACGCTCAATTAGCTTTCCAGTATGCTGTACGAAGAGCTGCTAAGGACGGCGCTGTCTTGATCATTACATCGATTTTGGAAAACGATGAAATGAATGTGTACCAAGCTTTAACAAAGGATTATGTGCATGGCGAGCGTGATGAATTGGAAGAGCATCTTAAACAATATCGCGATATTGCTGTGGCAGGCGGCGTTAAAAAAGTGGAAATGATCGTTGATGAAGGCGATGCAGGTGAAACTATTGTCAAGAACGTGATTCCGGCTGCCAATGCTGATCTGCTTGTTATCGGCTCTTTGTCAAAGAGGGGAATCAGCAAGTATTTTGGTTCTCAAGCTGCCTATATGGCTAAGTATTCACCGATTTCTGTGCTCATTATTCGATAAAAAACAAAAAATTTGAAAGCGTGAAAATGGATCTTTGAATCCGTTTTTTTATAAACTAGACGGGACTTTAACATGAACTTAGCTGAAAAAATTAATGTTATTCGTGCGAGTGTCATGGGTGCTAATGATGGCATTATCTCAGTAGCAGGTATTGTGCTCGGCGTTTTCGCTGCGACCAGCGAACGTACCAACAGCAATTGGGCAATTTTAATCGCCGGTTTTGCCGGTACACTTGCCGGTATGATTTCAATGGCTGCCGGGGAATATGTGTCTGTGCATGGACAGCGTGATGCTGAAAATGCGGCTATTCAATTTGAGAGCGTTTTAAATAAAGAAAATATGGGTCAGCAGATCATGGCTGTCGAACAAGATTTAGAGACTCAGCAAATTTCCCACGGTTTGGCCCACCAAGCTGCCTTGGAGATGATGCAAAATAAACCAATCGAAACGGCGGTTCGCGTTAAACACGGTTTTAGCATGGACAATCAGATTAGCCCTTATTATGCCGCTGCTGCCTCTTTTATTAGTTTTCCCTTGGGTGCTTGTTTGCCCATGGCGGCGATTCTGCTGGTTCCTAAAGTCATGAAGATTGCATCCACGTATACGGGTGTTTTAATTGCCCTTGTTTTGACCGGTTTTTTTGCAGCTAAAATCGGTAATGCCAACGTCAAAAATGGTATTACTCGCAATGTTGTGGCTGGCCTCTTCACGATGACGGCAACGTATTTGATTGGAGGGCTATTCGGTAGATAATGTTCAACCTTGCAATTAAAAATAAAAATAAAAACAAAAATCAACAAAGTCTCGAACAGAAAATGAATTCTGTCCGTGCTGGCGTTCTAGGATCCAATGATGGTATTTTGACGGTTGTTGGCGTCCTGTTTTCGACGGCTGCAGCTACAACTGATAATTTTATTATCTTGATAGCGGGATTTGCCGATCTGCTTGCCTGTGCGTTTTCAATGGCTGCCGGCGAATATGCCTCTGTGTCTGCGCAAAGAGAAACAGAAAGGGCTGTTGTTGGCAGCGAGCAGAAGCGGATCAATACAGATAAGAATTATTCGCGCCGTATTATCATAGCTGGCTATGTTAAAAGAGGTGTTAGCCAAATAACGGCCGAAAAGATCGCCAATGAGCTGATTGCCAAACACGAAATTGTCTCGGTTGTCTATGAGAAATATACGCTTAAAATTGGTGAGTATGTTAATCCATGGGATGCAGCCATTAGTTCTTTGTTCAGTGCAGGCTTAGGCGGTATCTTTCCACTAGCGGCGATGTTCTTTTTGCCAGCCGGCGCGAAATTTGTTGGTACAATTTTGGCAACTACTTTAGCTGTCGCCATCACGGGTAGTTTGTCAGCTATTCTAGGAAAATCGGATTTGAGAGCAGCTGTAGTCCGAAATGTGGTTATCGGATTAATTACAGTTGCTATCCATTATTACGTTGGTAAATTGTTTTGATGATAGTATTAAAAAAACAGTTCTCTATTGGGAACTGTTTTTGATTCATCCAATATATGGCTCTATGCTTGTTGTTGACATAAATCAATAATTTGATTCAAGGTCTGGCTGCCAAAAGTAACGTCGCCTTCATTAATCATAAAAGCGGGCACACTCATGATTTTTTTGGATTTTCTAAAATCAGGAAAGAGCTGCAAATCAATCATTTCAGCCGTGATTTTGGGATTAAGAGCAGCGATTCTTTGGCTGGCCGCCACGACATCGGGACAAAAATGGCAAGTCAGAGACACACCTATTTGCAGATGCATAGCCGGTAACGCTTTAATTTGGTCAACTAGTTTTGTGTCAATACTTTGACCTGGTCCTGCCAAATTATAGATCGCTAGGACAATTGAATTCAATTCATGTCCAGTTGGAATCCCGCTAAAACGAATGCCACTGTCCTGTTTTTTGTTGTCCAATAAAATTAAAGCCGGTAAACGTTTATCAGCAGTAGCAGTGCTTGTCTCCTGCTGGACTGACAGGTGTGCTGGATCTAATGCACTTAATTCTTTTGTGAAACTCAGCAATTGCCTGCTCTTAGCTGAATCGTCTGTCCGTACCAACAGAGTTACTGCTTGATTTAGGCGCACAAACAGTGCTTTCAATTGTGCTTTTATTTCATCAGGGAACCAAGTCCCTGCATGAGCCGGCGCAAGCGGCGTCTTTTCTTCTTCAGAATCTAGGGTAGTTTGCTGTGTGATCGAACTGACGGGCCTCTGCTTTTTAGCCGCTTTGATTGGAATCCCCAGCTGTCTTTTTTGTTCAATGACATAATTTTCAGCCGATGTGGCAGCTAAAGCACCATCGGCAGCCGCGGTAACAATCTGGCGAAGCGGCTTTGCCAAGAGGTCGCCAGCTGCAAAAACGCCTGGTAAATTAGTCTGCAGGCGCGCATCTGTCAATACATAACCGTCGGCATCGGTTTCTAAAACATCTTTGATCTGCTCGCTATTGGCTTTTGTACCGACAAAAACGAACACACCAAAAGTCTCATCACCATCAGTCAAGTGATAAGTGGTGCTTTGACCAGTTTTTCGATTGAACAATTCCGCTTCTTTTAAGAAGGTATCCCCGGATACTTTCTTTAAGACTGTATTGTATTGAATGTCAATTTTTGGATTGTCAATGGCACGCTGGGCCGTCAGGCTAGCACAGGTAAACTGCGACCCACGCACTAATATTGTGACATGGCGGCCGAAACGACTGAGATAGTCAGCTTCTTCGGCCGCTGAATAGCCGCCGCCGACAACAAAAATTTGCAAACCGCTGAATAATTCACCATCACAAGTTGAACAGTAAGCAACACCGTGGCCTCGGTACTTATCTTCGCCCTGAAAACCGGCTTTTTTGGGATTGGCACCAGTTGCAAAAATAACGCTGCGGGCAAAATAATCTTGTTGACCGTGCAAAACCTTGACCTCTTGGTTTAAATTCATACTTTGAATATCATCTTGAACGATTGGGACGCGAAATTCATCAATTTGTTTTTTCATCAAATTGACTAGCTTGCTGCCATCAATATCAGCAACAGCCGGATAATTCCAAACAGTTGAGGTAGTCGTGACTTGTCCGCCAACTTGGTCCCTTTCGATGATCATGGTATCCAAAGCAGCCCGGCCGGCATAAATGCCAGCCGTTAAACCCGCTGGGCCGGCACCAATAATGATCGTATCGTAAATATGCTTTGGATTCATTACTGTTTGTCCTGTTTAAATCTTGCCAACCAAATCAAGGCTTGGTGTGATTGAATCTTCGCCAGGATGCCAGTTTGCCGGGCAGACTTTATCACCGTGTTCAGCAACGAACTGCGCAGCTTCTAGTGTCCTGAGAATTTCCGCTGCATTGCGGCCGATGCCCATGTCGTTGATTGTGTAAGACCTGATCTTGCCTGCAGGGTCAATAATGAAAACGCCGCGAAAAGCTTGGCCAGCATCTTCATCTAAGACTTCAAAGAAACGCGCTAATTTGCCAGCGGGATCAGTCAGCATCGGATACTGGACTTTTCCGATCGTATCGGTTGCCTCTGCCCAGGCTTTGTGGACAAATTCACTGTCTTCAGATACGGAATAGATTTCTGCGTTGGCTTTTTTAAAGGCTTCATAATGATCTTGCAGATCTCCTAATTCTGTCGGGCAGACGAAAGAAAAATCAGCTGGGTAAAAGAAAAAGATGGACCATTTGCCCAGAATGCTTTTCTTCGTTACCTCTTTAACCTTGCCTTGCTGATAGGCATTGACCTTAAAATCGGCTATTTCATTATTAATAAAATTCATGTTCGGATCTCCTCTTAATGAAGTCCACAAAAACCGGCAGAAAAAATCGGTCGGGTTTTAAACAGACATCATAACTCAAATTAACTATTCCTTATTTATCAAAATCTGTCACTCCACTTGTGTGAATAGCTGATAAACAAGATCTAGCTAAATCGACTATACACTAAAAAACATCACTCGGAGATGCTTTTGTCATTTAATAAGTTTTCTTGTATTTAAGATATAAATCATTCACTTCTTTGTCGGCCAGCAGTTCTCTAGGGAAGAAGAAACGACGGTCAATCGATTCTTTGCCATTGATTGCTGCAACGAGCGGGCTTAGCTGAGACAGCTCGGCTTGTTCGCCATTAGGGTATACGAATTTAATACCTTCTTCACCTGTCTTTGGCGAGTAGCTTTCATAAGGAAGGTCAGTTGCATCGTTTTCGCCGGTATAATATTTTGGATCAAAACCTAGGACCGCAATTTTCTGTTTGATGTCGGCCAGCAGCGGTTTGGTTTGGGCGTTTAATACCATTGATTTGAGCGGCTTGCGATCCAAGAATCTTTTGGCTAAATCGGCCAGCACAGGATCGTCTGCATTCTGCCAGATATTGAAGGCTGTATTGAAAACAGAGTCATCCAACGCAATATAATCCTGGACATCGATCTTGTTTTTTAAGGAAAATATCGGCTTTAATAATTGGAAGAAAATCGGATTATCGGGATTCTGGTCAAATAGTTCCTGTGCCCGCATCAGCAGATTTTCCAAAACGACTTCCATGCCGCGGGACACCGGATGAAAATAAACCTGCAGATACATTTGATAACGTGAAATGACATAGTCCTCAATTGAGTGAACGCCGGCAATGTCAAAGGCAAAGCCATCTTTGACAGGTCGGATCAAGCGCAGGATTCGTTCGATATCATAACGGCCATATTCAGCACCTGTGTAGTAAGCATCTCTCAGCAGGTAGTCCATCCGGTCAGCATCTAATTGCGAACTGATTAGCTGGACGACGCGTTTATCAGGATAGGTTTTACCAATTACTGCAGCAACTTTTGCCGGAAAATCCTTGGACACACGCCGCAAAATGGCGTTCACTTCAGTAGAGGGATCAGTAATAATTTTTTGAGTAAATTGCTCGTGCACCGTATTAAATAGGTGCTCAAATGTATGCGAGTATGCACCGTGGCCGACATCGTGCAGTAAGGCGGCTGCCTGAACTAGCAAATCATTTTGATGTTCCCACTTTTTTTCATTAAATAATTGTTTATTGTGGTCCAGCGCGTCGATCATTCTGCGAGATATTTCATAAACACCCAAAGAATGCTGGAAACGGGATTGTTCGCCGCCATGAAAAACCAAATTGGCGACACCTAGGTGTTTGATGCGGCGAAGACGCTGCATTTCGTGTGAATTAATTAAATCGAGGATCACGGAATTATCAACGTGAATGAAACCAAGAATTGGGTCACGAAAGACTTTTTCAGATTTTAAACTAGTCATTAATTAAATTTTAGACTAATTGGTCAATAACTGTATAATTTTTAGTAATGACAAAAGAATTTAAAACTCCGATTAATATAGAAATAACCTCAGATGTTGACCGGGCTGGTGATAAAGAAAACGTTCATCAGCAAGCCCAGGGTTCATTATTATTTAATGAAGACCATTCCTATACGATCCTTTATGATATGGCAGGAGACCTAGTTAGATTGGAGATCGCTCCGGAAAAAACACGTACGGTCTATTTTGGCCATAATGGTAAAACGGTGATGGTTTACGACGAAATGATGGATCAGGCCAAATCTACCTATATGAGTGATTATGGCGCGATGGATATGCTGGTCAAAACAGCAAGTGTGGATTTCGATCAGGTTGATGGGCAAGGTATGCTCCATATTAAGTATGAACTGTTCCAAAATGAGGCTTCTTTAGGAAAATTTGATTTAACCTTGCAATTTGTACCAACGGTTAGTACGATAGATTAGCAGAATAGACAGGAAAAGGAATCTAAATGGCAGTAAAAGACTATACAAATACACAAATCGCTGAGTTAAGCAACATCGAATTGGTTCGTGAACTGTTAAATGAAACACGCAAGCAGACAAAGTTTGTTGATATCCTAGCCGAATTGGAAAAGGTCCGCGGCAGCAAGTTAGATGATGAGACGATTGTTCAAATTTATACAGACTTGAACGCCGATGGCTCCTTTATCAGCATGGGTGACAATGAGTGGGCTTTGCGTTCTTGGTTTGCTATTGACTCAATCAATGAATCGATCCATGAAGATTTGGATGAAGAAGACGAAAAGCCAAAGAAGAAGCGTGGCAAGAAGGCTGTTAGCGAAGACGATGTCGTTGATATTGACGATGATGAAGACGATGATGTTATCGATACCGAAGATGAAGATGATAGTACTGACGATACCGAAGATGATAGCAGCGATGACAGCAAGGACGCTGATGATGACGATTCAGATAGTTCTGACAGTGATGATGGCGAATTACCGTTAAATACAGATGATAAGCCCTTAGACGTGATTAAAGATAATAATGATCTTGATGATTTAAGCGATGGTGATCAGGAAGTTTAATCATTTTTGAAAGCTTTTAAGATTGAGCAAAGTGCTTGACGATTTGCCCGCATATCTGTAATGTAAATAAGGGCGCTCTAATAAATGAGCCAAGCTCCTAACCTAATAAGCTAGGAGCTTTTTTATTTTATGGCAGAAGCAAAGCAAACAAAATATATTTTCGTAACCGGCGGTGTTGTATCGTCACTGGGGAAGGGGATTGTTGCAGCGAGCCTCGGCCGTTTGTTAAAATCTCGCGGGTTGACTGTAACTGTACAAAAGTTCGATCCATATTTGAATCCGGATCCTGGAACGATGTCTCCCTACCAGCACGGTGAGACTTTTGTGACTCAGGATGGTGTTGAGACCGATCTGGATTTAGGCCACTATGAGCGATTCATGGATATTAATACGAATAAATATTCGAATGTGACTTCCGGAAAAATTTATCAAGAAGTGATTGAGCGCGAGCGGACTGGTGATTATATGGGTCGGACTGTACAGGTCATCCCCCATGTCACAGATGCAATTAAAGACAAGATTTTTCGCGGTGCCAAAGAATCCAACGCTGATGTTATTATTACGGAAATCGGCGGCACAATCGGTGACATCGAATCAATGGCTTTTATTGAAGCCATTCGTCAGATGAAAAAGGAAGTGGGTTCCGTTAACACCTTTTATATCCATGTTTCTCTGGTGCCTTTTTTGCGTGCTGCTGGTGAATTGAAAACTAAGCCGACGCAACATTCGGTCCATGAATTGCGTGGTATGGGTATTCAGCCGGATATGATCGTTGTCAGATCGGAAATGGCCATTACGGATGCGATGAAGGAGAAATTATCCGAATTCACGGATGTCCCGACTGAAGCCATTATTCAATCAATTGATTCAGATGTTTTATATTCTGTGCCTTTAAATTTGGCAGCTCAGCATATGGATCAGGTCGTGCTGAATAAACTGCAGCTTGGTCATCAGCCGCAAGCCGATTTGACTCAATGGTCGGCGTTGGTGGACCGCATTCGTCATCTATCTAAAGAAATTAAGATTGCCTTAGTCGGTAAATATACGGATTTGCCGGACGCCTATATTTCTGTGCATGAAGCGTTGAAACACGCGGGTTATGCTGTTGATGCCAAAATAAAATTGATCAGTATTAATTCAGAAACTGTCAATGATAGTAATGCCGCTGAACAGTTGAAAGAAATTGATGGCTTGATTGTGCCTGGTGGTTTTGGCCATCGCGGCACCGAGGGCATGATTTCGGCAATCAAATATGTCCGGGAACACAACATCCCTTTCCTCGGCGTTTGTCTTGGCATGCAGATGGCATCAGTGGAATTTGCGCGTGATGCAGTCGGTCTAAAGGGCGCTAATTCAACTGAGATGGATCCAGAGACAGCTTACCCGGTTGTCGGTTTGATGGATTCCCAGAAAAAAATTACAAAAATTGGCGGTACGATGCGCCTTGGATCGTATACTGCTGTCTTGAAATCAGGAAGCAAAACAGCTGCCGCCTACGGCAATGTATCTGAAATTTCCGAACGTCATCGTCATCGTTACGAATTCAACAATCATTACCGTCAACAATTCGAAGCGGCCGGCATGGTCTTTTCCGGAACCTCGCCTGATAATTCACTCGTGGAAATCATTGAGTATCCTAAAAACGATTTCTTTATAGCAGCGCAGTATCATCCGGAATTTCTCAGCCGTCCAGAACGGCCTGAGGGTCTATATGCTGCCTTTATTCGTGCGGCCTTATCTTATGAGCATTGTCAGTGAGCCTGAAATCTATTAAAAATTAAGCTAAAATTAAAGTTAATGACCAAAATCTTAATTAATGGCGGAAAGCGCCTACATGGGGAAGTCACAATCGGAGGCGCAAAAAACTCGACTGTGGCGCTGATTCCGGCTTCGATTCTTGCTGAGACACCAGTTCGTTTTGATACTGTCCCGGCTATTTTGGATGTCAAAAATCTTCAATTAATTTTGAAATCCATGAATGTTTCGTCGACTTTTCATGACGGCTTTTTAGAAGTTGATCCGACGCATATTGTCGAAGGGCCGCTTCCTAAAAATGCGATCAAATCTTTGAGAGCCTCCTATTATTTTATGGGTGCGCTGCTGGGCCGTTTTGGCAAAGCTACAGTGACTTTTCCAGGTGGGGATAATATCGGCCCGCGGCCGATTGATCAGCACATTAAGGGTTTTAAAGCTTTGGGTGCGCTCGTTCGTGAAGATAATGACACGATTTATATTACGACCGGCCCGCAGGGCCTTCATGGTGCAGAGATATTTTTTGATAAAGTCTCAGTCGGTGCAACGATGAATTTAATTATGGCATCGGTTCGCGCTAAGGGCCTTACAATTTTGGAGAACGTGGCTCGCGAACCCGAAATTACGGATTTGGCTACTTTTTTGAACAATATGGGTGCTAATATTCGTGGTGCTGGTACTGATACCATTCGTATTTCGGGCGTTCCTGTTCTACGTTCTTCGGCTGTACATACAATTATTCCCGATCGTATTGAAGCCGGGACCTATATTACGGCCGCAGCTGCTATGGGTGATGGCGTTACCGTGAAAAATGTGATCCCAGAGCATTTAGAGTCTTTTACCTCTAAGCTAATTGAAATGGGGGTGCGTTTGAGAATTTCGGAAGATGAGATTTACGTACCGGCAACCGGCCATTTAAAACCGGTAATCATCACGACAGCGCCCTTTCCTGGTTTTGCGACTGACCTTCAGCAGCCAATCAGTCCGTTATTGATGAAGGCTGATGGCCGCTCGACAATTATTGATACGATTTATCCGCAGCGAATCCGTCATGTAGTTGAATTACGACGCATGGGCGGGGATATTTCCTCTCTGGAAGGCGGTGTGATTCAGATCAATGAATCGCCTCGCCTAATTGGGACAGATGTGCAAGCCGCTGAGATCAGAGCTGGTGCAGCTTTAGTGATTGCTGGGCTGATGGCTGATGGCCAGACAGTCATTGACCATGCTGACCATATCCTACGCGGTTACGAACAGATCCAGCAGAAGTTGACCAATTTAGGTGCATCTGTTGAAGTTTTGGATGTGGATCTGCCTAGTTTGATGCCCTAAGGGTCTTCTGGCTTGAAATACGTGAGTTGAGCTGTTATTATATTAGGGTTATGACTGACTCTTTAGCTTGAGCTAAAGGGCACTAAGGAGAAAAATATGAAAGCAGATATTCATCCAGATTACCGTCCAGTCGTTTTTGTCGATTCGACGACTGGTGCTAAGTTCTTGGCAGGTTCGACCGCTAAAGCTCAGGGCGAAGTTGATTACGAAGGCCAGACCTATCCAATGGTTCGTGTTGAAGTATCATCTGATTCGCATCCTTTCTATACTGGGAAGCAAAAAGTTAACCAAGCTGATGGCGCGGTTGACAAGTTCAATAAAAAATACGGACTCAAGTAAAAAGTCTCAGCCGCTTGGCGGCTTTTTTTGTATGCTAAATAATAAGGAGAATTTAACATGAAAGATCAATTTTTAGGAACTTCCTGTACGACGATTTTGGTCGGCAAAAAGGCCAGTTATGATGGGTCAACAATCGTTGCGAGAACAGAAGATTCTGGTAATGGCAGCTTTGAGGCTAAAAAATTTATTGTCGTTAAGCCTGAAGACCAAGTTAAACATTATGTTTCCAAGATCTCTAAAGTGGCGATTGATTTGCCTGACAAAGCATTGCGCTATACAGCAACTCCCAACGCTGTCCAAGATGAAGGCATTTGGGGCGAGGCCGGCATTAATTCTGAAAATGTTGCGATGAGTGCAACAGAGACGATTACAACTAACGAACGTGTACTGGGTGCTGATCCAATGGTGGCCGGCGGTATTGGCGAAGAAGACCTGTTGACAATTGTGCTGCCTTATATTCATTCTGCTAAAGAAGGCGTTCAGCGTTTAGGTGCGCTCTTAGAGAAATATGGTACTTATGAACGCAACGGCATCGCTTTTTCTGATGTTAATGATATTTGGTTTTTGGAGACGATTGGCGGCCATCACTGGCTGGCACAGCGTGTTCCCGACGATCATTATGTGACGGTTCCTAACCAGTTAGGTATTCAGGACGTGGATTTTGATGATCCTGATAATTTTATGTATTCAGATGATCTGCCAAAATTTATTGAAGACAACCATTTGAATTTGTCTTTGGATGGCAAAGTTAACAGCCGTCTGACTTTTGGTTCGCATGCTGATATTGATCACCATTACAACACGCCGCGTGCCTGGTTTATCCAGAAGTTTTTGACACCAAATATTGATCAGGAGCCCATGAGCGACAATATTCCCTTCGCTCAAAAGCCTTTTCGCAAGATTACGATTGAAGATGTGAAATACGTGTTGTCAAGTCATTATCAAGACACACCTTATGATCCTTATGGTACAACGGGAACTGAAGCCCAAAAGCATCTTTTCCGTCCAATCGGGATTAACCGTACCAGCGAGTTGTCGGTTTTGCAGATCCGTCCGGATCAGCCTGAAGGCAATCGGGCTGTTCAGTGGCTGGCTTATGGATCAATGGCTTTTAACACTTTAATTCCTTTCTATACGAATGTCGAAGATACGCCGGATTATGTAAAAAATACGACTGCACGTGTCAGTTCTGAGAATTTTTATTGGGCAAACCGAATTATCGCGGCTTTGGCAGATCCCCATTATCATGATGTCGTTGCTGATTTGGAGCGTTACCAGGAACTGACATTAAGTTTGGGGCACGAGAATCTTCTGGATGCCGACAAAGCAGCTGTTAATAAGACTGGCCAGGCCTTGACTGATGCTCTAGCGGCAGCAAACAACGAGATCAGCGATGCGGTGAAAAAAGAGACTGAAGATCTCTTGGATAAAGTGTTGTTCACTGTTTCGAATCTGATGACAAATAAATTTGCCCGCAGTGACAATTAAACTGCTGCATTTTATAGAATTCTTATTTCAGAGTAAAATTAAGTCGGAGCAATTTGCTTCGATTTTTTTGCCTAGGAGGTATTTTAATGAAACAAATAGAACTAGGACAATCCGCTTTAAAGGCCAGCCAGATCGCTTTAGGTGTAATGCGCATCAATGAGCGTGATGCCAAACAAGCCGTGGAAACAGTTTCGGCTGCGCTTGATGCAGGCATCAACTATTTTGACACAGCCGATATTTACGGTAATGGCCGATCCTCAACAATTTTTGGTCAGGCACTCAAAGACGCTGGTGTTGACCGTGATAAGATCTTTATTCAGACCAAAGCCGGCATTATCTTAAAAGATGGTCAGATTAATGGTGATGGTTTTAAAGGCCTGCGTTATGACTTTTCTCGTGATCATTTGATCTCTGCTGTCGATATCGAATTGCAGCGCCTTCAGACGGATCATGTCGATTTTCTGCTGCTGCACCGTCCAGATACATTAATGGAACCTAGTGAAATTGCCGAAGCTTTTAGTCAATTGGAAGCTTCTGGCAAAGTGCTGCATTTTGGTGTTTCCAACTTCACGCCTTACGATGTTGACCTGCTCCAGCAGGCATTGAGTCAACGCTTGGAGGTTAATCAATTGCAATTCGGCCTTGGCCATGCTGATATGATTGCTGAAAACATCCAGATGAATATCAATGGCAAAGCAGAATTTGATACGCACGTGCGCACTTTTGATGTGCTGACTTATTCGCGTCTGCACAAGATGACAATTCAGGCATGGTCGCCATTCCAGTATGGGATGTTTGCCGGTGTCTTTATTGATAATCCAAAATTCCAGCCTTTAAACGATGAACTTCAGACTTTGGCCGATAAATACGGTGTGACAAAAAATGGTATCGCAACTGCTTGGATTTTGAAGCACCCAGCCAGGATTCAAGCAATCCTCGGCAGTATGTCGCCTAATCACATTAAAGAGATGGCTGATGTTGACAAAGTGCATCTCACAAATCAGGAATGGTACGACTTGTATCAAACTGCTGGTTATCCGCTTCCATAATTTAAAAAAATATTTGAAAACTTCCTAGTTTCTGATTGGGAAGTTTTTTTATTAGTCTATTTTAGTTGGTATTATTACATAAAGATTACAAATGTCATATAAATGTAAATCTAAGCGCTTTACTAAACATTTAGTAAACAAATATTATGTAATTGCAGTTTTTAAAGGAGACACAGCATGATCACATTTGATGAGAGTACACAAGTTTTTCATTTACATAACCAGCAGATTTCCTATTTAATGTCGGTGGAAGAGGGCAATCTGTTAGCTCACCTTTACTTCGGGAAAGCCGTCAGCCATTACGCTGGGGAACGTGCTTATCCTCGCCGCGACCGAGGTTTTTCTGGCAACCTGCCCGATTCTTCAGAGCGGGATTATTCTAAAGATACGCTATTACAAGAATGGTCCGGCAACAATACGGGCGATTATCGCGTGCCGGCCGTGATTATCCGTGATGAAAATGGTGCACGCCAGACAGATTTCCGTTACCAATCCTATCGAATCGTCGCTGGAAAACCCGACCTGGAAAATTTGCCGCACAGTTATGTGGTTGACGATTCTGAGGCGCAGACCCTCATTATCACTTTGACTGATACAGCTTTGAATTGTGATCTGGCCTTAAGCTATACAATTTTTGATAATTGGGCCGTGATTGCGCGGGATGCCAAATTAATTAATCGCGGCAGCCATGTTCTACATATCGAAAAAATTGCCAGCATGCAGATAGATTTTCCCAAACAAGATTTTCAAGTGATTTCTCTACCAGGTGCTCACGCACGCGAACGACAAGTTGAGCGGCAAGAAGTCGGCCACGGCGTCACACAGTTTGAAAGCCGCCGCGGTACTTCCAGCCATCATATGAATCCTTTTATTGCTTTGGTTCATCCGGACACGACTGAATTTGCTGGAGAAGCATTTGGCGTACAGCTTGTCTACTCCGGCAATCACCAAGAGACACTGGAGCGCGATTACATCGATCAGACGCGTGTGCTGGCTGGCATTAACGAGTACGATTTTGATTGGAAATTGTCGCCAAAAGATGTTTTTCAGACACCCGAAGCTTTACTGGTCTATTCTGACCAAGGCCTAAACGGCATGTCAAACACCTATCATCATCTTTTGCGCGAACGGGTGGCGCGCGGCAAGTATCAATATGCTAAACGCCCGATTGTGATTAACAACTGGGAAGCAACTTTCTTTGACTTTGATAGCAGCAAGATCCAGGAAATTTTGAATAACGCGGCTCCGTTGGGCATCGAAATGTTTGTCTTGGACGATGGCTGGTTTGGCCACCGTGATGATGATAATTCCAGTCTTGGTGATTGGTTTGAACATGCTCATAAATTGCAAGGCGGCTTAAAGGAAGTCAGCCGCCAGGTTCATGACAAGAACATGCGCTTTGGTTTGTGGTTCGAGCCAGAAATGATCTCGACTGATTCGGATTTGTATCGTGCTCATCCAGACTACGCCTTGCAAGTGCCTGGACGCGGCAAGACTTTGTCACGAAATCAGTTAGTCTTGGATTTTTCGAGAAAAGAAGTTGTTGACAACATTTTTCATCAAATGGTCAAAATTCTAGATAATGTCAAAGTTGACTACATCAAGTGGGATATGAACCGTCATCTGACCGAAGTGTATTCGGCGGCTTTGCCAGCTGATCAGCAAGGTGAAGTCAGTCACCGTTATACGCTGGGTGTTTATGATTTGGCTGAAAGATTAATTGAAAGATATCCAGATATTCTTTTTGAAGGCTGTTCTGGCGGTGGCGGCCGTTTTGATGCCGGGATGCTGTACTATTTCCCTCAATCTTGGGCCTCTGACAACACGGATGCTGTCGCAAGATTAAAAATACAGACCGGTACTTCTCTGGCTTATCCGATGTCGAGTATGACCGCACATGTGTCCGTGTCGCCTAATCAGCAGACTGGACGTGCCACGAGTTTTGAGATGCGCGGGGATGTTGCTATGTCAGGCGTCTTTGGTTATGAATTGGATTTAGCCAAACTCACTGATGCTGAAAAAGAGATCGTTAAAAAACAGGTTGCTTTTTATAAAGAGCACCGTCAATTAATTCAATATGGCGACTTTATCCGGATTAAGTCGGCTTTTAAAGGCAATGATTTTGCCTGGGAATTTGTTTCCAAAGATAAATCCGAAGCGTTCCTATTCAGATTCAAGCTGATGTCTTTGGCTCAACCGGAATTTACACTGACAAAAATGGCTGGATTGGATCCGAAAATTGTTTATGAAGATGAAAAAGGTCATTCCTATGGCGGCGATGAGCTGATGTCGATTGGTTTTTACGATGTGCCGCTAGAAGCAGCTGATTGGACGAGCAAAGTGGATTACTTTGCAGCAAAGGAGCGAGCATGAAAAATTTTAAATCTTCTTTCGCATATGGATTAGGTGCTTTTGGCCATGACGCTTTTTACGGCATGTTAAACGGCTACCTGATCATGTTTGTCACCAGTGTCTTATTTGCCGGCGGATCAAAAACCTATATGGCACAAATGATTGCCGCTGTGACGCTGATTATTACCGTGGTGCGTATTGTGGAACTGTTCATGGATCCTCTGCTTGGCGGTATGATCGATTCCATCCATACCAAACACAGCAAATATGCGCCCTGGATCGCTGGTATGGCGACAATTTCAGCTGTCCTGTCCTTATTGGTTTTTTCAAACTTGTTTGGTCTGTCAACATCGAACGGACCGCTTTATCTGACAATTTTTGCGGTTATCTTCACGGTATTTTACATTTCGTATTCGATCAAAGACATTGCCTTTTGGGGGATGCTGCCAGCATTAAGTACCAGTTCCGACGGTCGCGGCGTGATTGCGACTTTCGCTAGAATTGGCTCAACTGTTGGCGGCAACGCTGTTGCTTTAATTTATGTTTACGTGCTCACGCTATTCTCAGGGTCATCGACATTTAATCAGCGAGGCTGGACTGGCTTTATCCTCTTAATTGCCGCAGTGCAATTAATTGGCGCATATGCAGCGGCCCTAATGACAAAAGAAGATAAAAGTGTTGTGAACCATCCTGCTGAACATATGAAAATCTCTGCGGTGTTCAAAACTTTGGCAAAAAATGACCAGCTTTTGTGGATGGCACTTTCGTATTTGATCTTTGCCTTTGGCAACAATATTTTCAATAATTTAATGATTTACTTCTTCAGATACATCCTTAATGCACAGGATATGTGGAAATATGTTGGCCTGATTGGTATGGCCACAGGGTTTGTATCGATTGTGTCTTTCCCGTTAATTTCCAAGTTTTTAAAACGGCGTCAGATCATGATTACCGGTATTTTGGCGATTGCCTTATCTTTTATTGTCTTTCTCTTTGCAAGAAATTCACTTCTGGCGCTTGGCGCTTATGTGATTTTTGATTTAGCCAACCCTCTGGTCTTTATGATTGTTGTCCTCGTGATTTCCGATTCCGTTGAATATGGTCAGTTAAAGACTGGCAGCCGTTCAGAAGCGGCCACTTCTTCAATTCGTCCGATGGTTGATAAATTCGGCGGCGCTATTGGCGGCGTGGTAACTGGATTTGTTGCAACATCGTTAGGCATGACTGGTAATACAACAGCCAAAGACATCCCGGCTTCGGCTGATCTGACTTTTAGAGTGATTACCTTTGTTATTCCGGCTATCCTGGCAATTATTTTCTTGATTATTTACATGAGCAAGGTTAAATTAACCGAAGCCAAACACGGTGAAATCGTCAAGGAATTGGCAGCTCAAGCTCAGCAAGGAGGCAAATAATGGATCGCGCGTTAGATAAAGATAATTTACAAATTAAGCCTGACTCTTTTGCTCAAGCAGCAGTGTCAGCTAATAAGCGTTTGAAAAAAGAAAACGATCTGCATTATTTAAAACGTCAATTAAAACTGTATGCTGCCGCTGTTTATATGGCAGAGGACTTTAATCGGGCTGAAAGTGCCAGCAATAAAAAATTAAAACATGATCAAGTTAACCGCTTGCAGGAAAAACTGATTGAACGACGACTGGATTGAAAATTCGGATTAGCAATACTTCTTTGATCGAGTAAAATTGGTGCAAGGAGATATATGGCCAGTATTCGTGATGTCGCTAAATTGGCCGGTTTTAGTCCGGCAACCGTTTCAAGAATTTTAAATCAAGATACAACATTATCTGTTAAACAATCGACCAAAGACAAAGTGCGTCTGTCGGCTAACCAACTGGGGTATATCGCTAAAGAAGCCGGCCGTTCTCAGACTTACGAACGTTCTAAGCTGACAATCGCTGTTTTGGATACTGTCTCAGAGGCACAAGAGCTGGATGACCCTTATTTTGCCGATATTCGCCGTGGCATTGAGGAGCAGGCACAGCATGATTTATTTAAACTATCCCGCGTGATTTATAGTGGCGAAATCACACAAGATCTGCCTTCTTTTAAAAGCTTTGGCGGAGTTCTTGTCATCGGTACCTTTTCTGCGGACCTGCTAAAAAGAATTCAAACAGAAAATATCAACATGGTGGTTATTTCTGATGTTCCAACGGATCGCCAAATTGATACTATTCGGCCGGATTTCGATATACAAACCGATGAGGTATTGGACCATCTGCATAAATTAGGGCATTCTAAAATTGCTTTCATTGGCGGCAGTGTCGATGCCGTGAATGCTGATGGCCAGGTACTGTACAAAAATGATGATCTGCGCCTGCTGGCGTATAAAAATTGGATGCAGCGTCATCATTTAGAGGATGATATGCAAATTTTGCTAACGGGCTGGAATACGATGAAAGCATATTTGGCAGTTAGTCAATTATTAAAAACATTCCCTTTGCCTGACCTGCCTACTGCTTTTGTAGCAGCTTCTGATCCAATTGCAGTCGGTACCTATCGGGCGATTTTAAATGCTGGCTATAAAATTCCGAAGGATTTTTCCGTGACTTCTTTTGATGATATTGAAGCCGCTCAATACCTAGTGCCTGCTTTATCAAGCGTGCATCCGGCGAGCAAAGAGATTGGGCGCGAGGCCGTGCGGCTGATTCGTCAGCGCATTTTTGAACAACGGACAGCCGCTTTGCAGGTGATTGTGCCATCGGAATTTATTGAACGCGAGTCGATTGACGGTGCGCGTCTGACAAATGTTTAATCGTTTAACAATTTTTCCTTTATAATAGTATGAGGGCCTGATTGCGGGTACTATATCTAAAGTGGAGGGCTGATAATGCCTGTGCAAAACAAAGCAATGCTGATAACTTATGCCGATTCAATGGGTCGGAATATTAAAGAACTGCAAGAGGTACTGACAACTTATATCGGGGATGCCATCGGTGGTATCCATCTGCTGCCTTTCTTCCCTTCGACGGGTGACCGCGGCTTTGCGCCATCCGACTATACACGCGTTGATTCAGCCTTTGGCGACTGGCGAGATGTTCATGCTTTGGGCGAAAAATACTACTTAATGTTTGACTTTATGATTAATCATATTTCACGTGAATCGGTCATGTATCAGGATTTTAAAGCCAAAAAAGATGCTTCAGTGTATCGGGATTTCTTCATTCGCTGGGAAAAATTCTGGCCACAAGGACGCCCCACTCAAGCTGATATTGATTTAATTTATAAGCGTAAAGATCGGGCACCGATTCAGGAAATCACTTTTGCAGACGGCAGCCAGGAACATCTTTGGAACACTTTTGGCGATGAGCAGATTGATATTAATGTTAATGCCGATAGCGCAAAAAAATTTATCAAAGAGACGTTGCTAGAGATGGTTCAACATGGTGCCGACTTGATTCGTTTGGATGCGTTTGCCTATGCGATCAAAAAAATCGATACGAATGATTTCTTTGTCGAACCGGAAATCTGGCAGCTGCTGGATTCAGTTCGCGACATTTTGACACCGCTGCAAGCTGAAATTCTGCCGGAAATTCATGAGCATTACACAATTCCGGCTAAGATTAACGCACACGGCTACTTTACGTATGATTTTGTCCTGCCTTTAGTCACACTTTATACGCTTTATTCCGGTAAGACAGCGCAATTGGCTAAATGGCTGAAGATGTCGCCCAAACGGCAATTTACGACTTTAGATACGCATGATGGTATCGGTGTCGTCGATGCTCGAGATATTTTGACTGATGACGAGATTGCATATACTTCTAGCGAACTTTACAAAGTCGGAGCCAACGTGAAAAAGACATATTCATCCGCGGCTTACAATAATTTGGATATTTACCAGATTAATTCCACCTATTATTCAGCCTTGGGCAATGATGACAAAGCTTATCTGTTGGCGAGGATTTTCCAGATTTTTGCCCCTGGTATCCCGCAGATTTATTATGTCGGCTTGCTGGCTGGTGCCAATGATTTGGATTTGTTAGAGAGGACTAAGGAAGGCCGTAACATTAACCGCCATTATTACAGTCAAGATGAAGTTGCCAAAGAGGTTCAGCGGCCGGTTGTTAAAAAACTGCTTGAGCTGCTCAGCTGGCGCAATCAATTCGCTGCTTTCGATTTAGACGGTGAGATCACCGTTCAGACCGAGGGCGAGCAGACAATTCGGGTCAAACGCACTTCTACTGACGGCCGAGATACGGCTATCTTGCAAGCTAATGCGGCTGACAAGACTTTCACGATTAAGGCTAATGACCAAATTATTTTTTCTGATGACGAAGCAGACAAAGTCCGATTGTAAAATAAAAAAACAACCTGTGATGGTTGTTTTTTTATGCTTTCGATTCATATTCAGCGATATATTCATCGACAAATTCATGCATGAAATGGTCGCGCTTTTGGCCAATCTGTTTGGCAGCAGGGGTATTTAGCGAAGCCTGCAGCTTAAAAAGTTTTTCGTAGAAATGGTTAAGGGTTGTCTGCTTATCATTACGATATTCAGCTTTATTTTGTAAATCGCGCGGCAGAATGTTGGGGTCATAGTCGATCCGATTGTGTTTAAAACCGTATTTAAAAGTTCGAATCACTGCAACCGCGCCAATGGCATCCAAGCGATCGGCATCCTGAACAATCCGGCCATTTAAATCAAGCGGTTTTGCTTGACCAAAAGTATTTGCCGACCAGGACATATTATCGATGATATAAAGAATCGGTTTCGGGTCAACTTGAATGCTGAGGAGAAAATCAGCTGTTCTTCGTTTGGCACTGGCTGGATTGGCAAACAATTTCTCATCGTAGGTATCGTGTAAAGCCGCGGCTGCCAAGACAACGAACTCATCAGCGCCTTTTTCTTGTTTTAAAATTTTGCGGGCCATTGCGACAACACGATCAATATGACTGCTGTCATGACCTGATTGATCATGATCTAGCAGTGTTTTCATGAAGTTATGAATTTTGTCTAGTTGATTTAGCTGCAGTGGATTCAGTACCATATTTTCCATTCTACACCGAAGCCTTGGGAGCCTGACTTGAAGAAAGTGCTGGACTAAGATAACATAAAATACATACCGACCGTTCGGTATGTACCTCATGACGACAAAGGATAAAATTTTACAATCTGCGCTTAGGCTATTTTTGCTTCATGGTTATGAAGCGGTCTCAATTGCTGATATTGTCAAACAGGCAGCTGTGTCAAAGGGTGCTTTGTATAATTATTTTCCCAGCAAGGAAAACCTGTTCTTGCAAACGATGCAGCAGCTTTTTTCTGAGTTCGGGAAATCTATGCAAGCCGATTTTGGTCAGCAGGCTTTTGACAGTTTTCATGCTTTTTATCTGGCCTTTGCGGACCACTATGATCAAGTACTCAATGATCGCCAGCCTAATCTGAGCGATCAATTGATCCTAATGACCAATGCTGCTAGGGCTTTCCCACGGTTAAAGCAGGTTGTGTCAGAGCAGGAGGCGGTTTTTGTCGCATTTTGGCGAAATAATATCCAGCGTGCAATGGCCAGCGGTGAATTGCGAACAGGCCTGCCCGCAACGGAATTGAGTCATGTCTATCTTAATTTGGTACGCGGTGTTGTGATTGATCTCGTGATACGAGAACATAACAGTCGAATAACAAAAGGTCTTTTGAAAGAGAGATTTGATACCATATACATGCTGCTGAAAAAGGAGAACTAGATGGCATATCTGCAACTAAAAGACATTCATAAGTCTTATATATTGAATAAAAATGAAGAATTTCCCGTTTTGAAGGGCATCAGCCTAGATTTTGATAAGGGCGAATTTGTCAGTATTTTAGGTGAATCAGGCGGTGGTAAGTCGACTTTGATGAACATCATCGGCGGTCTTGATCACGATTATGAAGGGGATGTCATCTTGGATGGCCACTCTACTCGAGATTTTACGGAAAAACAAATGGATGCCTACCGTCGTCAGACAATCGGCTTTATTTTCCAAAGTTTTAACCTGATTTCGCATTTAACCGTTTTGGACAATGTTTTGGTCAGCTTGGACATGACAACTCTGAGTCATGCTGAAAAGGAACAGCGTGCCAAAGAATTGTTGGAGCAGGTTGGCCTGAGCCAGCATATTAAAAAACATCCTAATCAGCTTTCCGGTGGACAAAAACAGCGTGTCGCGATTGCGAGAGCTTTGGCCTCTGATCCGGATATCATTATTGCCGATGAGCCTACCGGCGCACTAGATTCCAAAAATACGGATGAAATTCTGGAAATCATGGAAGGCATCGCTAAATCCGGCAAACTGGTCATTGCGGTCACGCATTCAGAAGAAGTTGCGCGTTTTGGCACGCGGATTGTTCACATGTCTGATGGCGTCATCGATAAAAATCAGCGCAATCGTGACAAATACGCACTGCCTGAGCCTGAATCAGATCAACGGCTCGTCTCAAAAAAACTGGGTGCTTTGGCTGCCTATAAGAATGCTTACAAACATACCATGTATTATTTCTGGCGTAATTTTTTGATCATGTTGGGAACCGGTATCGGTATCTTTGCCGTCCTGCTCTTTTCTGGTTTGGGAAACGGTATTTCAGCTTTCATCAGTGACCAGATTTCTTCGATGATTAATCCAACTTCGGTCTCTGTGATGAGAAATCCATCTGGTAAAAAAATGTCTCAAGCTGAATTCACGAGTTCATTACGACAATTTGCTTCTAATCCGTCTGCGCTGTTGATCAGTAAAGGTGATTTGAACAAGCTGCGATCTTTGAAAAATGTTAATGCTGTACAACCGGGTTATCAATTTGGTCAGTATACCTTGACCTTGCCTGGCCAAAAAACGCCGGTTTCAGCTAGTGGTTTACAAACTTGGACGCGCGCTTTTGCAAGCAGTACGGTTAAAAATGGCCGCAAACCTGGACAAAATGAGATTGTCATTGACCGAGCTCAGGCTCAGACTTTTCTTGGTACTAAAAAATATCGGCAGATGATCGGTAAGACAGTGACCTTAAGCTTTACTTGGATTAACCAAGCACAGCAGCCAGTGGTCGTGAGAAGAGATTTAAAGGTGTCCGGATTAGCTAATGGCGGCCAAGCAGGTGCTGTTACGGCAACGAATTACGGTACGATGCGTACAATGCTGAAGTCTGCCGGTGCCATAACAGATCCTAATTTTGTTTCAGTGAATGCCGACTCCATCGATGTGACGCGTTCTGTTGCCAAACAAGTCAATAATATTCGCAGCAAAGGTAAATACGCTTTTGGTGCAATCACGGTTGGTGATATCTTAAATACAGTCAGTTCATATGTTCGCTTAGCGACCAATGTTCTAGCAGCGATTGCAGCGATTTCGCTAGTTGTGTCGGCTTTAATGATTATTGTTTCGATGTATATGAGTGTTTCGGAAAGAACCAAAGAGATTGGTGTGTTACGGGCTCTAGGCGAAGGCAAACGCGATATCAGCCGTTTGTTCACAGGAGAATCGGTCTTAATCGGACTCTTTTCAGCGGTTCTGGCTTTAATTTTGGCCTTTGGTATCGGCGCGATTGCTAATAAAGCACTTTACGGCCTAGCTAAAGCCAACATGGTGATTATCACACCAGGAAATGTCATTTTTGCCTTTGTGATAGCGATTGTGATTTCGTTCTTGGCAGCACTTTTGCCAGCTAGACGTGCAGCTAAACTTGATCCAATCGAGTCTCTGGCAGCCGAGTAATGGCCTAATAAAATATCAGATCATTTTAAGCAAACAAAAAAAGCTCCCATCTGGGAGCTTTTATTTGGCGTTGGCAGTCTGCGCTTTGATTGCCTCTTTGGTATTGAAGCGGCCTGCTGAGAGCACCACGAAGGCGAACAGCAGCATACCGATAATGCCCATGGCCAGCCATGCGTAGACAGGCCGGGAAAAGTTTGCAATGCCTAGAAAGAGAAATTGTCCGACTGGTATGGATAGTGTGACGATAGAACTAAATAATCCGCTGATGGCAGCTAGTTGATGTTCTGGCACGACTCTCATCATCATTGCCCCAACTTTAGGATTAATCTTACCTAGCACATAAGAGGTGATAAACATGAGAATTAAAATCAGCCAGCGGTTTGGCATCAGGACAAAAGCAAACGAAGCCAAGGACAAACTTAGCGTCATCAAGGCCGCCAGACTTGTCAGCTTCATACGCCCAATAGCATCATTCATAAACAAAGAGCTGATGATGACGCCGACTGAGAAAACGGCACCGTAGATGGCAACTGTCTGTCCATAAGTTGGAAACCAAGGCGTGAAATAGAGGCCTTTAGCCGATAGGAGTGTCAAATTCAAGATGGCATCCGTCGATGATCCGATAAAGTTCACGGCAGTACCGAAGATAATCAGGAAGAGAATCATTGGCGAAGAAAAGATCAGATTGGCCAAGTTGCCAGAAACACTCTTCACTTTTTTATCATCTTTAATCTCAGCTGCCTTTTTAGATGCTTCAATGGCTAATTGTGATTCTTTTTCCGCCACGACCAGTTCTTTTCTAGAACTCAATAGAACGAAAAACGAAATGGCAAACATCAAAGCATTGATTAGGGCGAAGGCGTCGTATTGGTAATTCATGAAAACAATTAATGTGGCACCAACAATTTGTCCAATCACGCTGATCGTGCTGGAAATGGCTGTTTGTAATCCGTTGGCCACTTCTCGTTTTGCATCAGGGACGACGTGTTTGGTAATTGGCATCGAGACCATGTAAGAAAGGCCGCCAGTCAGATCGCTGAAGAAGTTGATCGCTAATAGAGGGACAAAGATTGCCCAGGATTTCAAATCGCCAAAGAAGAACAAACCGCCTTCTAAAATGTATAAGACCGTTTGAAACAAGCGCCGGTTCAGCATATAACGAATCGGTTTTTTAACACGTCCCGCGACGCTGCCTAACAGTGCCTGCAGCACGGTCGGAAAGATCGTGACTAGCGAAACAATCGAAATTGCCAAAGTCCGGTTGGGCAATTGAGCTGCGTAAATCAAAAAGACAATATTGAACAGGACGGCACCGATTGTCTCGAAAAGATTACTGATAGCCAAAGCTCGAAAAGCTTTGTTTTGAAATAAGAGTTCCCGCATGATGTATTTTCTCCTTTTGCTTGTCATTAATTTATAACACAATACTGTTTGTGTCAAGGTAATATGTGTTAAATAACAAATTGACCCTAAAATTAGTATGCAGCCAGTTGCCAAAAGCAGATCAAAGTGGGAATATATGACCATGAACAAAGCTAAAAGCGATTATGGTCCTTTATTCAGCAAAATTAGACAAGAAAAAAATCTGTTATTGACAGATTTGGAAGAAGAGGGGCTCTCGCGCTCTTTTATTGGTAAATTTGAAAAGGGCAAAACGAAAATCTCGGCTGATCGCTTTTTTCGCCTGCTGTCGAAAATTCAGGTCACGCCGGATGAATTTTTATCTCGACAGTATGGTGGCCAAACGCCTGATTATTTTAGCCGTTTGGCTGACCGAATCGAAAATAACGATGGCAAAGCTGGGCATATCCAAACAAACTTGCAACTGGAAAAAGAGATCAGCCGAGATTATGCGGCCGATCCCAGCAATCTGGCGGCCAAATATCTCGGTATCATGCTGCATTACATGAATGAAATCGCGATCTTGGTTCGGGACAATCGCATGGCAGACTATTACCGCGTGCGGGCTGCATTTGAAAAAGCCAGTGATGAGATATTGAATTATTTGTTCAATGTCGAGATTTGGGGAAAATTCGAGATTTATTTATATTCAAGTTTTTCAATGGCTTTTTCGCCTGAAACACGCATGCTCTTACTCAAATCAGCTTTGAAATCCAGTGATTACCTTCGTGACATTGCAAACGACGGAGATTTTGCCTTTGAAGATTACAAAATCCTGCTAACTGTCATGTCAAACCAAATTTACGATGATTTAACCAGTATGAAAAAGACTCTTGAGATGTTCAATGAGCGTTTGCAAGAAAGGCCGGATATCCGTTTTAAAGCTGAGTATTTATTTGAATTAGGTTTATACGAGATCGCGACCGGCAATCAAGCTAGAGGCGAGGCGCGAGCCAATAATGTGATTAAAGTCTTGACTTTGTTAGCGGATGAGGAGGAAGCAAAAGTCTTGGCTTATTTTTTGCAGCGTTTTAAAACTTATCTTAAAAAGAAAGAGACTGGCAAAGACAAGCCTGATGACCGTACTATGCGTCTGTGGCTTTAATTGCGATGCTTCAGCCAGGAATAGCCGCCAAAAGCCACTACCCAAATCGCAGTTCCGACAACGGCTGGCAAGGTATCGCTTTGAAAGCCCATCGAGACGAAAATAAATGCCATAAAGGCAATTGTCAGCGGATCTAAAATTTTAGGTTTCGGCATTAAAAAACCGTCCGGCAGATAATCGGATGATTGAATATATTTTCTGTGAGCGAGCAGAGTCAGAATATAAATCAAGAGATAGGCACCGGAACTGACGCTGGCGATGACCGAAAACGCATCATTAATTGTTGGGATGGAGTAGATAATCGGCGAAACGGCCACGACCAAAGCAGAAAACATAATGGCACGAGCCGGAACGCCTTTGTCACTGATGACTGCAAAAGTTTTCTTGAAATGGCCCTTAGAATCTAAAGCCAGCTGGTACAGATGGCGTCCGGAAGAGTACAACACCGAATTTAGAGCACTGGCAGCTGCTGTTAGGACAACAAAATTAATCAAGCCGGCCGCCCAGCTAATGCCCAACAGCTTAAAGACCCAGACGAAGGGTGACTGTTTGGGATCCAAGGAACGCCAAGGATAGATGGCCATAATTGCCAGCAGGGCGCCGACGTAAAAAATCAAAATTCTGAAGATAATCTGATTGATAGCTCGCGGCAGTACTTGACGCGGGTTTTTCGTCTCACTGGTCGTGATACCGACGAATTCAATTCCTTGGTAGGCAAAGAAAACCATTGGAAACGCCATGACAAACTTCATCCAGCCATTAGGAAAAAGCTGAAAATGAGTCGTGATATTGACTAAACTGGCGTGGCCAACAGGCGTCTTGAAATTAACTGCAGCCATAAAAATACCAGTCAGAATTAAAGCAACAATAGCCGAAATTTTGATCATGGCAAACCAGAATTCCGCCTCACCAAAGAATTTCACCGTGATTAAATTGATAGACATGATCATCAAAAGAAAAGCGATCTGTATCAGCCACATGGGAATCTTGGGAAACCAGAACTGGAAATAAATACCGACGGCCGTCAGCTCGCCCATCCCCATAAAAACAATTGATAGCCAATAGGTCCAGCCTGAGAAAAAACCAAAGGGTCGGCCTAGATACTTTGTAATAAAATTAATGAAAGTGTGCTGGCTGGGATCCATGTAAAGCATTTCACCCATGGCGCGCGTGAGCAGGAACATAAAAGTGCCGGCTAATAGATAGACCAGCATAATGGACGGCCCAGTAAAGGCGATCGAGCGCGAGGACCCTAAGAACAATCCCGTCCCAATCGTGCCGCCGATAGCAATGAGCTGTACGTGGCGGTTAGATAATTCGCGTTTCATGTGATTATGGCTGTCGTTAATTTTTTTCATTACTCTACATACTAAGGCATCCTTGCTTATAATAGAAACATGTATTTGAAAGGGGCTCATTTGCCATGACTGATAAAAAGAAATTTTACATAACCACACCGATCTACTATCCATCCGGAAAATTACAATTAGGAAACACTTATACAACAGTGCTTGCCGATGCAACGGCACGTTTTCATCGTGCTTTAGGCGAGGATGTCTTTTTCCTGACTGGTACCGATGAACACGGCCTGAAGATTCAACAAAAGGCCGAAGCTTCCGGAAAAAGCGAAATGGCTTATCTGGATGAAATGGCGGCCGGCATTAAAAAATTGTGGAAACTGATGGACATTTCCTATGACAAATTCATCCGGACGACTGATGAGTATCATGAGAAAGCTGTTCAGCATATTTTCAAAAAATTTATGGATGAAGGCGATATCTATAAAGGCGAATATGTGGGTTGGTATTCTGTATCCGACGAAGAGTATTTTACCGAATCGCAGCTGGCTGAAGTTTACCGCGATGAGAATGGCAAAGTGACAGGCGGTAAAGCGCCATCCGGACACGAAGTGCAGCTGGTAAAAGAAGAGACTTATTTCTTCAAGATGAGCAAATATGCTGATTGGCTTTTGCAGTATTATTCTGATCACCCTGAATTTTTGCAGCCGGAAAGCCGCATGAATGAAATGATTACGAACTTCATTAAACCGGGCTTAGAAGACTTGGCTGTGACACGCACCAGCTTCAATTGGGGCGTGCCGGTGCCTGGCGATGAAAGACACGTTATTTATGTCTGGATTGACGCCTTGTCCAACTATATTACGGCTTTAGGCTATGATCCAGATTTGGGCGGCTTTGATCAGCAGCCGGACTTATTCAAAAAGTTCTGGCCGGCCGATGTCCAATTAGTTGGTAAAGAAATTGTCCGTTTTCACACCATTTACTGGCCGATTATGCTGCATGCTTTGGGATTGCCTTTGCCCGGCGAAGTCTTAGGCCACGGCTGGCTTGTCATGAAAAACGGGAAAATGTCTAAATCCAAGGGTAATGTTATTTATCCTGAGACACTAGAAAGCCGCTATGGTTTGGATGCGGTTCGTTACTACCTATTGCGCAGTATGCCATTTGGCAACGATGGTGTGTTCTCACCTGAAGATTTTGTTAACCGCGTCAATTTTGATCTCGCTAATGATTTGGGTAACTTGCTGAATCGCACGGTTTCGATGATTAACCGTTATGAAAATGGCCATATTCCAGCGCTGGGGCATGCAGCTGATTCGGACGCTGATTTAGAAGAAACAGCAGCACAAGCTATTGAAAACTTCAAAAGTGAGATGGCACAGATCCATACGGCGGATGCTTTGGAAGCTGTCTGGACGTTGATTCGCCGAACGAATAAATACATTGATGAGACGCAGCCCTGGGTGCTGGATAAAAATGGCGATCAAACAGCTTTGGATGACGTGATGGCCCATCTGGCTGCCTCGCTGCGTGTTGCCGGCAGCCTGCTGCAGCCGGTTCTGACACAATCGCCAGCTAAGATTTTCCAGCAATTAGGATTAAAGGACGTGCCTCCAATTGCCGGCCTGTCTTTTGCCGATCTGCCTGAAAATGCGATTGTCTCAGCCCAAGCGGTTCCTTTGTTTCCACGCTTGGATGTTAAAAAAGAAGTTGCCTTTATTTCTTCTCTTGTCCAAAAAGATACAAAGGGCAAAGGACGTGCCCATATGGAAGCAGCTAAAGAAAGGGCGCGTGAAGAAGAACAGCAGCCAGAAATTGTCTATGATGATTTTGCCAAACTGCGTTTGATCGCTGGGAAAATCAAATCGGGCGAGTTCTTAGCGAATTCCAAGAAATTGATTAAATGGCAAATTGATGATGGCAGCGAAAAGGGCCGTCAAATCTTATCGGGAATCCGTGAATGGTATCCGGATCCTTCTGTCCTAGTGGGCAAGACTGTTGTGATCGTTGCCAACTTGAAGGCAAGAAAAATGGCTGGTGAAATCAGCCAAGGTATGATTTTATGTGCGGAAAACAGTGATGGGAACGTGATGGTCACCCAGCTGCCTGATGAAATCGAAGCCGGAGCAGTGATTAATTAATCACTGCTTTTTATTTTTGAAGACAAAAAGTTTGGAAAAGACATAATTTAAAACAATTGCTGCGACTTGAATCACCATGGACCAAATAAAAGTATTGGCGAGCACCGGCGATCCGATAAAGCTTTTAACAAGCGGCCAAGTTGTGATCCCGGATTGGTAGTTGAGGTGATCCAGCAAAAATAGTTTGATAAAGAAAGATCCGAATTTTTCGATGCACAGCCAGGTTACAAACAGATCTAAAAAGAACACGAAGAGGCGGGCAGCGACGAATTTCATGAATTGACTGAGAAGAGAGCTCTTTTCGGCTTTCGTAAAGACCCATATTTTATTCGTAATAAAAGCGAATAGAATGGCTGAAACTTGTGCGATAATCACGGCCAAAAGTGCGTTTTGGCTAATATGCACAGTTAAAAAACGTGCAACGAAGTAGACGATGGTTGTTAAAACACCAAAAATTAGATAGAGAATTAATTCCTTATGTTGTTCCCAAGAGCTTTTCATTGCTGACTTAACTATTTTAGCTTAATTTAGCGGAAAGCAAATTTTTGTTAATAATTATCAATTTCTAAAATTAGCTTTTGCCAAGTTCGTTATAATAAAGCAGAGAATGACGAAGTCGCAGAAACACTATTTACCCTTCAAAAGATTGATTGATATTGCCGGGAGTATTGTCGGCATTATTTTGTTGTCCTGGCTTTTTTTAATTCTGATTATTTTGCAAAAAATCAATGACCCTAAAGACCCTGTCTTCTATCGGCATGACCGTGTCGGCAAACACCATAAGCATTTTAAGCTGATTAAATTCCGTTCCATGCGGACTGATGCTGACCAGTATTTTCAAAAACATCCTGATAGTTACCAGCTTTTTGTTGATAACGATTACAAATTCCCTGCTGGTGAAGATCCCCGTGTAACAAAATTTGGCCGGGTTTTAAGGCGGACTAGCCTAGATGAACTGCCGCAGCTCTTTAATATTTTGTTCGGTCAGATGTCGATTGTTGGGCCACGTCCCGTGACCGAGCCTGAATTGCGTTATTATGGCGATCACGTTGATCAATTCTTAAGTGTCCTTCCAGGCGCAATGGGCCTCTGGCAGGCAACAGGCCGTTCGGATATCAAGTATCCGGAACGTGCAGATCTTGATTTGGAATACGTCGATCATATTGGTTTTTGGTATGACTGGTATATTGTCTACCTGACGATGAAGGCCATTTTCAGTCGCGAAGGTGCCTATTGATGACAGCTAAGATTTACGTTGCTTCGCATAAAATTTATCCTATGCCAAAAGACCCGCTTTATCAGCCTATCTGGGTCGGGCACGCTGGATCGAAAAATCCGCTCGACATGCCGGCCGGATGGATCGGGGATGACACAGGCGACAATATCAGCGACAAAAATAGCTCTTTTAATGAGCTGACAGCCTTATATTGGGCTTGGAAGAATTCTGATGCTGATGTGATTGGCCTAGTTCATTATCGCCGCTATTTTTCCATGAATCACAAAAAAGGGCTGACCAATATTTTGACGCAAGCCCAATTAGATGCACTGCTGAAGCAAGATCAAATTATTTTGCCCAAACAGCGCCATTACTACATAGAGACTAATTATTCCCACTATATCCATGCGCACCATGCTCAGCCGATTGATCTGGTTCGCACGCTTATTGGCAAGGACTTTCAGGCTAGTTATGATAAAATCATGCAGCGCCGCAGTCAACATTTATTCAATATGATGATCATGAGCCGTCAAGAGCTGGATGAGTATGCCGGCTGGCTGTTTCCGATTTTGTTCCAACTCGAGAAAGAAATTGACCGCAGCGATTATGATGCTTATGAGAAACGTGTTTTTGGTTTTGTCGGTGAACGGCTGCTGGATATCTTTTTAGATGCCAAGGGCAAGAGTTTCACTGAAATACCCTTCGTTTTTGAAGAAAAACAGAACTGGATTAAAAAAGGCGGTCTTTTTCTGGCTAGGAAAGTCACAGGAGGAAGAAATGGCAAATAAATTCAACACGAAAAATTATGATTACTTGATTGTAGGCGCCGGTCCCTTTGGATCCATTTTTGCTTATGAGGCTGCTAAATTTGGTAAACGCTCATTGCTGATCGAAAAGCGTCCCTACATTGGCGGTAATATGCACACGCACACTGAGCATGGCATTACCGTCCATGATTTTGGTGCTCATATTTTCCATACTGATAACAAAGAGGTTTGGAATTTTGTTAACCATTTCGCTGATTTCAATAATTACCAGAATCAAGTCATCGCAAACTATAAGGGCGAACTCTATAATCTGCCATTCAATATGAATACTTTCTACGAGATGTGGGGAGTCAAGACGCCGGCCGAGGCCAAAGCCAAGATCGAAGAGCAGAAAAAGTCTGCTGGTATTGAAGGAGAGCCGCGTAATTTAGAGGAGCAGGCTATTTCTCTGATTGGCACGGACATCTACGAAAAATTGATTAAGGGCTATACGGAAAAACAGTGGGGAAGAAAAGCCACTGAATTACCAGCCTTTATCATCAAACGCTTGCCGGTCCGCTTCATTTTCGATAATAATTACTTCAACCATCGCTACCAAGGAATTCCGATCGGCGGTTACACCCAGCTTTTTGACAAGTGGCTGGCTTCTGATTTGATTGATGTGAAGACAGATGCGGATTTCTTTGCCCATAAGGAAGATTGCATCCGCGAATTCCCACGGATTGTCTATACAGGGATGATTGACCGTTTCTTTGATTATCAGTTCGGCGAATTGGAATACCGCAGCTTGAAATTTGAATCCGAAACTTTGGACATGGATAACTATCAAGGAAATTCTGTGATTAATTATACGGATGCTCAGACGCCTTATACGCGTGTCATGGAGTGGCGTCACTTCGATGGCCTAGCTGACCCTGGCAAGACGATTGTCACACGGGAATACCCGCAGAATTGGGATCGGACCAAAGAAGCTTATTATCCTGTCAATAACCAGAAGAACACTGAGATCTACAAAAAATATGCTAAGTTAGCCCGTGAGCATAAAAAACAGTTCATTTTTGGCGGTCGTCTGGGCTTATATCGCTATTTCGACATGGATCAAGTTATCAATGCGACCTTTAATACAGTCAAACAAGAATTTGGACTTGCTGAAGATTATCGTTTTGACACAAATTATTAATGTTCACACAACCTCAGCATTAGTGTATTTTGCGGGGTTTTATTTTTCTGTATTTTAATTGAAATATTGTATAATGCATCGGTTGTGTAAAATGGAATGAAAGAGCTGAGCATTGGATTTACAGAAAAAATTTAAAAAAATAGTTAGCGGCATCAATGATTTTAAGTCTAAACAGAATCCCGCTATGTCAGCCAGTGCGCCTTTTCCGCGTTGGCTTTTTTATCCGCTCATTGTACTCATTTCATCGACCTTTGATATTTGGTTTGTTCAATTCCAAATTCAGGTCGGTATGAATCAAACACTTGTCGAGCGCGTCCAGGCAGCTACAAATTTTGTCGTCAATGCCTTCATTCCTGGCAGCCAGAATCATCAATTTATTTTAAATCTGATTTTTGTGCTGGCTTTTTTTGGGTTAATTTTAGCGATTACGAACCGTTTTTGGCTAACCTTTATTTTAAATAATCTCATCTTTATTGTTTTTGCGATTGCAGATAATCAAAAGCTGATTTATCGAAATGAATCAATACTGCCTTCGGATCTGTCTCAATTGACTAATCCGCTTACGTTAGTAAATTTTATTGGTATCAGCGCAGGTAAGTTTGTGATGCTAGTGGTTCTTGCGATACTAGTCATTGTTATCTTATATTTTTTATTCCGCCGCTTTGATTCACGCATTAAATTTGCTAAATGGTTTGTTCGCGTACCTTTATTTGTCCTATCTGCGCTAATTATTTTTTCTGCACGCAATCTCTATACCAGTAACACACTGCCAGATAGGGTTGCTTCGCGGCTCAATGATTCGCCTATCCCTTGGGATGTTAATTATGATCAACGGTCTAATGGTGCCATATATTCATTCATGCGTTTTTTTGACAACAAGGTCATGAATATGCCACAAGGCTATTCACGTGCAGCTATGGCTAAAATTGATCGGAAATATAAAAAAGTTGCTAACCAAATCAATGCCAATCGGCCCAATTATTTAGATAAACAAACTGTTATTTATATCTTAAGTGAGAGTTTTTCTGACCCCTTGCGTGTGCCGGGTTTACATGTGAATCCAGATCCGATTCCAAAAATAAGAGCACTCAAGGATAGGACTACTTCAGGGTATATGCTAAGTTCAGGCTATGGTGGCGGAACAGCTAATTTGGAATACCAGGCATTGACCGGTCTCTCGCTAACTAATTTTCTGCCCACAGTCACGTCACCGTATGTGCAGGTGGTTCCTTCATCCAACTATTTGCCAAACATTAGTAATACTTGGGCGATCAAAAATGCCATCCATCCTTTCTTGCCAGTAACTTATGGTCGGTCCACGGTATATAAAAAATTTGGCTTTCAAAAATTTTATACACTTTACAACCCCAAAATTAAATATCAGAATAGGATTGATAATAATCCTTATGTCAGTGATCGTGCTGCTTATCAAAATGTTTTATGGCAGTTATCCAAAAATGCGAAACCACAATTTATTCAGATGCCTACAATGCAGAATCACCTTGGATATAGTAACTGGTATAAAAACTATACTTTTGATATAACTTCGACGTTCCAACAGTCTAACTCCGAAGTTGATAATGTTAAGACTTACGTTCAGGGAGCAAGTATGACAGATACCGCGACTGAATGGTTTTTGCAACAATTAGATCGAATTAATCGCCCTATTACTGTGGTCTGGTATGGCGACCATTTGCCGGGTATTTATGATAGTGAAATGAGCGACCCTAATAATTTATTGCCACTTCATGAGACGGATTATTTTATTTACTCTAATAAAGCCAGTGCTTCTCATAATACAAAATTAGATGATCAGAATAACTTTACTTCGCCAAATTATTTTCAGGCTCTATCAGCTGAACACATGAATGCCAAAGTATCTCCCTTTTTAGCTATGCTGACTGAACTGCGGCAGCAATTACCCGCATCCTCTAATGCATTAGCAAAAAGTGGTTCTGATATCTGGCAAACAAATGATCGTAAGAATATTTTTTTGAATAATCAAGGCCAGCAGATTCCAAATAGTCAGTTATCTAGTGCTCAAAGAACTTTGCTACGAGATTATAGGATGGTGCAATATGATATTGTTAAGGGTCGGCATTACATCAAAAGCGATGGTTTCATGCAAAACCCTAAATAAAGTGTCCACAAGGGCTTTTTAATCGTCCCCTAGTATTCTAATGAACAATCCTATAAAATATGAGTAATGTCTATTTTGCCTAAAAAATTGGCTCTGATCGTTCCCGTCCATAACGAAGAAGAAAATATATCTCTGTTTTACAACACAGTAAAAGCTAATCTGACCAGGCAAAGTTTGAATTCCTTACCAGAAGATTTTCATGAGCTTATTTGTGATTTCTGGTATATCGATGATGGGTCCGCTGATACGACCTTGGACAAAATAAAAGCCCTTCAGGCAGTTGATAAATCGGTACATTTTATATCATTTTCGAGAAATTTCGGCAAAGAAGCAGCCATTTATGCCGGCCTCTCATATACCCAAAACTATGATTATGTTGCCTTAATGGATGTTGATTTGCAGGATCCGCCATCTCTTTTACCTACGATGCTTGAAAAATTAGTAACTGAGAATTTGGACAGTGTAGCCACTAGAAGGGCAGATAGAAAGGGCGAAAAGGTTTTGATTAGTTTCTTTTCTAATTTGTTCTATCAAATGCTTTCCAAAATATCTTCAACCAAACTCGTTAGTGGTGCACGTGATTATAGAATAATGTCTCAAGCGATGGTTAAAGCAGTATTAGCATTACCAGAAAACCAGCGTTTTTCTAAGGGGCTTTTCTCTTGGGTGGGATTTAAAACCGAATATATCAGCTATGAAAACGTTAACCGCCAGAGAGGGCAAAGTAGTTGGGGGTTTTGGAAATTGTTTAGATACGCCATCACTGGTTTGATCTCTTTTTCTACCGTACCTTTAACGTTTGTGGCTGCTTTGGGGTTGCTCGTAACTTTTGTAGCGGGACTTGGTGCCATTTTTTTGATCATTAGAAAAATTATTGATCCAACAGTTGCGATTGGTGGTTGGACAACGGTGGTCGTTGTTATT
Organism: Oenococcus sp.; assembly: GCF_047725585.1. NCBI lineage: Bacteria > Bacillati > Bacillota > Bacilli > Lactobacillales > Lactobacillaceae > Oenococcus > Oenococcus sp. The sequence goes on from NZ_JBDNNF010000004.1 coordinate 181,271, forward strand.
ACCTTTTTTGGTGGGTTGCAGATGTTTAGCTTGGGAATTGTAGGTAGATATATTGCTGCAATTTTTCTCGAAACTAAAAGACGGCCCATGTATATTGAAAAAGAAAGAAAATAATGAAGATGGTAAAAATCTTTCGAAACTATTTTTCAGACTTAATTTTGTTATGTGGTTTGATCGTCACTGCTTTAATTCTATACTCTGCAGTCTTTTCTTTTCCTAATTTAGGTTTCGGCGATAATACATCTTTCCTAGATGTTTCTGCCGTTTTACTGATTTTTATCTTTACTACGTTTTTAGTCTTTTGGTTTTTGAATTATTTTTCGTCTAAGGTTCATAGCAAAGAACTGTTTTTTCTTTTGCTTTTCTTTATGGCCGTTCAAATATTTTTTGTAGTCTCATATCATGTGATTCCTAACACCGATACGGGTTACATTTTCTTACAGTCACAAAATTTAGCTCAGAATCATTTTTCTTGGTCACATTACTTTGCAGTTTATCCAAATAACGTCAATATTGCCATTTTTTGGAGTGGAATCTATCGAATTGGCAATTTGTTCTCCATTGGCAATCTTGCATTATTTGGTTCTTATTTCCAGCTATTCCTCCTAGATTTGAGTATTCTATTTCTTTCTTATGTTCTGAAGAAGTTTTACTCCTTTAAAATTGCGGCTACGTTTGCTATTTTTTCTTTTTTATTTGTTCCATTGACTTTTTTTGTTTTACCAGTTTACAGTGACCTGATTTCAATTGTTATATTATTTTCTTCGATTTCTTTTCTGATTCTTGCATTACAAGATAGTGGGGAATTCAAAAGATTCCTATTTCTGTTTTTTTTAACAGTGACGTTAATTCTTGGCTACTTTCTTAGGACTAATTTAATAGTTATTGTGATTGCTTTGTTTTTAACTATTTTCTTAACCAAGAGATTCAGTTTTAAAAACAAAATCTTATTTCTGATAACTTTTGCATTCTCTTTCTTGTTTTTATTTAGTTTTTTTTCTACTATGCAAAGAGCAAACAAATTCACGCCACAGCCAAATGCTGTTACACCTGCCTTGCGTTATGTTTATATGGGTTTGAATCCCACGACTCAGGGAGAAATTAACGGAACAGATGCTTGGAAGTTTGAAACTCAAGGATATAGCAAAACTAAGAAAAATAAATTATATCGAAAAGCTATTAATGAACGATTGAAGGGCTATGACTCACTTGGACTTATTCATCACTTGATAGATAAGGTAAATTTCATGTTTTCATCTGGTACTTTTAATCAGGATTTAGGGTTGCTAGCTAATAAAAATGGTTCTGAAAGTTGGCAAGTCCGACATCTCTTTATTTGGACGAACATTTTCCACGGTTTTTATGTATTAATGTTTGTGCTGCTTAGTTATGGCTGTTTTAGTCATTTTAGAAAGAAGCAGGATGATCCTTTATTTATATTCTCTATTTTGAGCGTTCTTGGGATATTTAGCTTCCAAGTTATTTTCTGGGAAGTACGAGATCGTTACATGCTGCCAATGATTCCGTTTGTTTTGTTGGCATCCGCTTTTTCGAAAAATGATTTTGATCGCTCCAAGATGGCACAGCATTTTAATAATGCTAAGAATAGTTTGCTTCACAAAGGATGGCTGGCACTTGTTTTGGCGTTGGGGGTCTTTTCGTGCTTTTCGTTTTTAAGAAATTACAATTTAACCGAACGTATTCAGGTGTATACGGACTTTGTTCAGATCCAGCCCTTTCAACGTTATGCAGGACTTGAAGATTTTGATTTGCCACCCCAAAGTCGTTATAGTTTTCCTATCCATTTAAAGCAACCTGCTAATTTGTTTCAGCTCCCTTATCGGAGCTATGAAAAAGGATTTCAAGCGGAATTAATATTTCAAAAAAATGGGAGAAAATATCAACTTAATAATGGCCAAAACCGTGTTGCTGGTCGTTTTCCTGCGGGTAAATATTCTTTAATCGTTCAAAATACAGATCACGATTATATAACTACAAGAATGATTGTCAATGCGGGTACAGCCAACATGGGGTCTGCGTCTCTTCAGTCACGTGGACATAATTTGATTCCTACATATGAATTTGATCGAACTGTTGAAAGACCTTTAATCTCACGAAAAGGACTGGCTGGATTGATTTTTGGGCCATATTTGTTAAGTGTTTTGTTATGGATACCATCTGTTAGAAAACGAAAGATTTAGTATGCCTAAGATACAGAAAAAGAGAATCACCTATATAGACGTTGCTCGCGGTATTGCCTTATTGCTGGTCATTGTCACTCACGCAGGTATTGGTTGGTGGGTAAATGATGGCTACGCACAGCGGATAACGAATTTCATTATGATTGGCAATTTGCCGATTTTCTTTTTTCTATCTGGTTTTTTGTTCCACGACTATAGCTGGAAAAAACGGATTATTAATACACTAAATAATCTGATTGTTCCTTACGTATTTGGGTCTTTGATGATTGTTGCCTTGGCCTGGTTATTGAATTGGCCAGTTAAAAGCACTTTAGCTGGTGCTATCTATGGTAATGGCGGACATGACCTTACTTTATTGGGCGATTTGGCACCAATTGGTGCCATTTGGTTTTTCTTAGCCATGGCAATCTCTGTTTTAACTTTTTCTTTGCTTGTGGAACTGGTTAATTTTACCAGGCTGCCAGAGTTTTCCAGACGCATCATTGTTCTCCTTGCATCTCTGCTTATCTTTTTTATAATTGTACGGCACGAATTTGTGCCTTATCTATGGCCCTTTGACATACAGAGCGGCCTGTTGGGATCCACTTTTCTGGCTTTGGGCTACTTGTTCAAATATTTATTCGACGAGAGGACCCGACAATTTCATTTTATTCAGACGCCTTATTTTGCCCTCCTTTGTTTGGCTGTATGGGTATATATATCGAAGACAAATATCTTTTATTTTGTATCAGCTGTAATTAATGGAAATGCTTGGCAGACCCTGCTGGCGGCATTTGCATCGATTATTGTGATATTAGATTTGGCAATTTGGCTGGATAAAAAAATTCACGGCTGGATGGCTTGGATTGGACGGAATTCGGGAATGCTGATGGTGACGCACGACTGGGTCTTGATCTTCTTGCAAGTCCAATTGGTGAATAGATATCTTTACATACTGCACTTAAATAATTATTTAGGCTGGACCCTAGCGGCTTTGATCATTGCCTTTCTGACCTTTGTAACTGCCTTTCTGATTAATCGCAGCCATTTCGTGCAAACGATCTTTTTTCAAAGAAACTGGCCGCTTAAAGTACAATAGCATTAGCTTCGTTATAATTAATTCTTGGATTGGAAAATATGAAAACATACTCTTTATTAGACTTATTAAAATTGCTCATTAAAAAATGGTGGATTTGGCTTTTAACGGCGATTATTTTTGCTGGCTTTGGCTTTGCCTATTCTAGGATGGCTGCGTTTAGAACATACCACGCTAATGCGGTGCTGACAATTTCGCATAACTATAGCAATTTCGGTGATAACGACAAAAAGAATAGTGATGCCAATGCGCTTGATCTGACTCAGAGCGACATCCTTCTGCAGAATTCGATTCAAGCACTGATTAAGAATTCAGCGATTACAGATGACGCAAAAAAAACGGTTGCGTTTTCTTCGGGAGATGTGACAGTGACTTCGCCGGATAATAGCGTCTTAATGCATATCAGTGCGAGTGCTGCTAATAAGAGAAAAGCTGTCCGTATCGTGAACGCATTAGCTGCGTCGACAAAAAAAGTTCTTCCTCGGATCCTGCCCGCTGCCGGAAAAGTGATTGTTGCACAAAAGGCGACCAACACAGTCCGTGAGACAGGGCCTAGTACACGAAAGTTCACTTTGATAGGCGCTGCTTTGGGACTTGTTCTTTCTGGTGCTGTGCTTTTATGGAATGATATAAAGGATAAATTGAAGTAATGTCGGCTTGGCTGATATTTTTTTCTTTATTTGTAAAGCAATTTACAAATGTGATCCCGCAACCCTTCACGGTGTTGCCTTTTTTTGTTTTCTCGGCCTATCTCATTTTTAAGGTGACACTTCAACCAAAAGAATTGTTTCAGGAGAAAATCTTTCAAGGCAAGATTGTCCTATACTTTGTCCTGCTCACCGTCTCTGAAATTATTTTACTGATTTGGAATTATAGTAAGTTTGGGTCTGATTCCCAAGATTTCAATATTTTGGGCTCTTTTTTTGGCTTTCTCTCAACGATTCTATCTTTGTTGATTGTGTATCTGCTGTTATTTTGCAGTATTCGATCTGATGCAGATATGTACAGATATATCCGCGGTACGATTCTGACTTTAGCTGTTATGGGTATTTTAGTGTTAGTTCCGCAATTGATCGTTGCTACTGGTAAGAATTGGACCTTGAGCTGGGTGAACTACATCGACCAATCAATTTTACCCAGATGGGGGATTGTTGGTGATTATGTGAAAGGTTCTTATGCGGCTACCATGCATCGCGCAAACGGACTAGAGATTGAACCGGCTTTTTTGGCCGGACAACTGGCAGTTGTATTTCTGCCATGGGTGCTATCAGCTGTCAAACACGGCTATTCCTTCATCAAAAATAAATTTGGTCAGTTTCCGACTGAAGCCTACGTACTACTATTCTTTATTGCCGCTGTCTTTGCATTGGCTAAGACCACGACCGGGTTGGTGGCAATTGGCTTGACAGGGCTGGTTTTGGTCTGGGATATGCGTGGCGGAACGCAAAAATTTTTCATCACGATGGCAATACTAGGTCTTGCAGCGATCACGCTGGCCTATTTCACAATTAATTCAATTCACGGTTTTTTGGATGGTTATTTGTTTGCCAAGGGCGGCCAATCTGCCTCTAATCGAACAGGCGGCACAATAGGCTTGTTTCTGACTTTTTTGCATTATCCCTTGTTTGGGGTTGGAAATGGCTATGTGAGTCATTACATTGTTCAGTTTGCGCCACGAAACACAAAATTAAACGTTGAGTATCTTTGGGGATTCAGTCATCACTATGCGGTTTTGTCTGATTGGGGTGGTTTTCTGGCTCAGTATGGTTTGTTATTCTTCCTGCCGATCATACGTAAGGTAAGAGAACTATTCTATGATTTCCGCACCAAGATGCCGCAAGATAATTTAACAATTTTTGTCAAAGATGCCGCCAAATATACGATGATTATGTATGGCGTGTTAGCTCTATTCGACTTTAATTGGTTCAGCTATTATTCATTGATTTCTATTTTTGTTTTTGTCAGATTTGTTCAATATCGAATGAAGGAAACACAGGTGTTAAAATCATAAAGATGTCTAAATTATTTATTGAAAATACTGAGAACATAACCGTGAGCGCCGTGGTTGTTACGTATAATCGTTTGGATTTGCTAAAACAATCTATTGCCGCTTTGCAGAACCAGCATAGTGCGAGTCTGAAACACATTATTATTGTGAATGGCGCCTCAACAGACGGCACAAAAGATTGGGTCTTAACAGAAGAAAAAAAAGACACCAAGATTATTTTTGTTGATCTGCCAAAAAACGTGGGTGGCGCTGGCGGTTTTAATCAAGGCGTGCGTGCCTTTATTCAGCAGACCAATGATGATTTCGTCTGGCTGATGGATGATGACTCGCTGGTGACAGATGATGCCTTAGATCGGCTATTAGAGGTATGGCAATTAGACCCCACAGCTGGTATGGCCGCCAGTCACGATATCTGGAAAGACGGGACTTGGGCTAATATGAACATGGCTGCACCCTTATTTTCCGATAAAATCAAGGTTTATTATGGGGATGCACCTTTTGTCCGCATCAAACATTCGACTTTTGTCTCAACAATCATCTCTCGGATGGCGGTTCTCAAAGTTGGTTTGCCGCAAAAAGAATACTTTATTTGGGGGGATGATATTGAATATACCCAACGTGTAACGCACTTCTTCCCGGGTTTTTTTGTCCGTAATTCGATCGTGGTACATGCCAGCGGGAAGAATCCGTTGCCAGGAGATATTTCTGGTGAAAAGGTTAGAGCCCGTTTGCCTCGTTACCTGAATGAATTCAGAAATCGCCTTTGCACGTCCAAGCGCCGTCATTCACTACCGAAATATATAAAAACGCTGGGTCATAATGCCTATGATTTTGTCAAAGTGTTACTAACACCAGGCGTGAAGTTCCGTTTTGCGAAGTTGGGAATCATTATCAAAGGTACTTGGAATGGCTTCTTCTTTAATCCGCCGATTGAGTATGGCGATCCTGATTATGAGTATCGTGCTGAGGTGATGGAGAAAATATGGAAGTGAAATCCCACTGTTCCTTGGATCAACGTTAAGAAAATTAATGGATATTATAAAAAAACAATTACGTCACGGCATTTTTTTTACAGCTATTGGCCAATATGCCGGTGTTGTGTCCAATTTTTTTATCAGCATTGTTTTATCTAGGATTTTAGGACCCAGTGTCTATGGTGTGTTAAACATCATGCTGGTGCTGCTGCCATTTTTTCAGTTGATCACGAGTTTGGGAGTTGGACCAGCTATTGTCCAAAATAAAGAATTAAACGATCGAGATTATTCTTCTTTATTTAAGATTTTATTTGCGATTTCACTTGTGGCGTTTGTTCTTTTCGGGGCTTTAGGTATTCCCTTTGCTTTGATATATCGAAATCCGATCTATTATCAGCTGAGTTGGTTTTTGGCACCTTTAGTTTTGTTATCGATTGTTTCAATTGTGCCAGTGGCTATTCTGCAAAAAAGACAAGATTTTAAAAAACTGAATTTCACCGGTTTATTTGCCTATATCATTGGCGGTATTTTAGGAATTGCCGCTGCTTTTGGTGGATGGGGTATATATGCCTTGGTAATTTCTAACCTTTTGCCATCTTTGATCAATTTTATCTTTTATTTTTATTTTTCAGGTTTGAAATTGCTAAAGGGTTATGACAGGGGCTCCTTTACAAAAATCAGATCTTTTTCTGGATATCAGATGGTTTTTGGTATCTTTAATTATTTCGCCGGAAACATGGACAACTTGGTCATCGGTAAATTTTTTGGACAGAAAGATTTAGGAAATTATGGTAAATCCTTTCAACTCGTTGTTTATCCCAACAATATGTTTGCTGGGGTAATTGTGCCTGTCATGCAACCGGTTCTTAGCAATTTTGAGTCGGATATTGATACGATCAAGAAAATATACCATCGTGTCATTAACGTTCTAATGATTGCTGGAATCCCACTATCTGTGTATTTGTTTGCGAATGCCGATTTAATCATTGAGTTTTTATTCGGGCCGAAATGGTCTGGCGCTATTTTTCCATTCCGTATACTGGCTTTAACGACTTGGATACATATGACAACTTCCACTTTAGGAGCGATTTACCAAGCGAGGAATAAAACCAAAGAGTTAATGAATATAGGATTCTTTGAATTTGCAATTACGGCTATTTTCATTGTTTTTGGTGTTTTTACAAAATCAATTAATGGTATGGCTTTGATGATGACGATTCACTATTACATCATTTTTTGGGTGTCTTTTGGGTACCTGTCGCGAAGAGTTTTAGATGATAAATTAAGGTCTTATATCATAATGATTTTCAAGCCATTAGTTGCTTCTTTAATCGGCTACTTGAGTATGTTTGTACCTCAGATATTTGGTCTTGATTTGCGTTCTGTATTCTGGCAGCTGCTTTTAAATTCAATGTTATTTTGGTTCTTTACGATTATCCCTTTATTTTTTATGGGTGAGATCAAAAATTTGTATCATTTGTTTAAATAATAGATTTTCTTTAATAATATGATTTTTTGCAATCCTATTCTCAGAATTGTCTTAGTTAGTAATAGACTTGTAAGTGTTAAATAGTTTTTGAGGGATTTTATGCGTTTAAAAGAAGAAACAAGTTTATTCAAATCAGTTCCAAGATATTTAATCTCATTTGTTTTCTTTTTTTTGTTGATCTTGGTTCCTACTATTTTCGGTTTTGGCGCGTCAGCCGACACCAATGTCATCCCCAATACCTCTGTTACTCAAAGTGTTAAACAAGATAATCAAGCTGATAATACTGCAACCAGTAGCGACGCGACAAACAGCACTAGCACCTCTCCTGAAACCGCTGCAACTAGTCAGCCAAACGTATTAGGAAACACCGCAGATGCTAATTCTTCTGCGGCGTCTTCATCGGACAGTAGTGATTCATCGAGTACTCAGCAGAACGCCCCTCAGCCTGGCAATTTGCCGTCTGACAATACAGCAAATAATTCAGATACCAACGAGCCACCTGCGATTCCATCGAAATTCAAAGTGGGGGACATTGTTCAAATCAGCGCATCTGCTGTTTCAGAATCTAACGGTTATAACCTGATTCCACACCGGAATTGGGTGGGTAAAGTTTTATCTATTTCCACAGTATCGAATGGCTCTGGCTATGAGTATATGGTTTCTTTCTATGATGGCGAACATAACGACCATGTCTTGGAACAGGATTTGTCTCGTTATGCGGATCCGGTTTTTGCTATTGGTGACAAAGTTGAAATTGGGTCTTATGCCCAGACTGAATCTAACGGTTACGATTTAGCGCCACATCGTGGTTGGGTTGGTACCGTTGCAAGCCAACAGCCGTTCAGCGGTTCCCACTCTTTGTGGGAATATAAAATTAATTTTCAGAATGGCTATGAGAATGATTATGTACTAGAACAGGATCTTATCCCTGCTAGTTGGGAACCGGCAGCTCCAACTATTAGTGGCAATGATTATCACATAAATATGAGTCAGACGAATAGCGGTAGCCAAAATGACCAGCTGTTGCAAACTGCTCTTTATTACGCTTCTCAACATTCGGGTACAAATATCCAGTTGCCACAAGGAGACTATTTTATTGGTGCAGCAGGGCCGCAGAATCTTTCTTCTACCGCCGGAAATATCATTTTATCTTCCAATACCACGATTAATGGTAACCAAACAAATCTAATTGTTGATGGCCAGTCAATTTGGGTAGGCTTGGCTACCGGTCTTAGAGCCATTGATGGTGTTTCAAATTTTACCATGTCAAATTTGAATGTGAAAGCTAGGGATTTGGTCAATGGCAATTTCTTCATCGTGATGGCTGATCATGGTAATAATTGGCAAGTTCATGACAATAGTTTTACGATGGTGAATACTGAAGGCGAACATATTTTTGATCTTGGCGGCATTCAAAATTCGACTTTTTCAAATAATAAATTTATTGGTTATGCACCAAATCTTAAAAAAGTAGCTAGGCTGGATATGAATGACGGCCATGATTATTATGCTGAGGCTATCCAATTGGATGCTTCTTCTAATAATCATGTCTGGGATGCTGATTATATTTCTAAAATTGATTCAGACAGCGCAGAGCATAATGCTCAGACACAAGAATCAAATAACATCACTATTTCCAATAACCAATTCCTGCCTTATTTAGATGATCATGGTAATGTTTTGGCTTATTCTACAGGGGTTGGTCAGCATTCCACGCCTGTTGGGAATATAACGGTCACAGGCAACCTGTTTGTTAACCCACTCGTTGATTGGGTAGAAACGGTCTGGCCTAGTCATCATCTGGCACCAATACATTTTTGGTCAGGTTATGAGAGCCTTAATGTGTCAAATAACACTGTTGTTGGTGTGTTTCCTATTCCTAGTGCAAGCGCACAGTTGGTCAATAATCAAAGAGTGGTTACCGGTAGTGTTATTACTGCTGTTAAATACGGCATTCGATCTGACGGGAGTGATGATTGGTATATCGATCCCAACCTCAGGATTAGAGTAACGCAGGCCGGGAACTCGCTTACCATAGTTCCCAATTCAACTGGTAGATTTACATTTACCGTGCCAGTTTCTTGGGGCTGGGATGTGCCTAATATCTCTCTATATGCCTTTTCTAGTTCAGTGGATCCATTGAACAGTAGTGATATATGGCAAAGTTCCATGGAAAATCTTGCATTGCCAGTCGGGGAAGGACCACGTTTCCGAGTCGGTCAGCAAGTTCAACTGCAAGGCAATGCCTGGAGTGAAACCAACG
>NZ_JBDNNF010000004.1:191380-194164 GCF_047725585.1 Oenococcus sp.
CTCAGTTACTTATGCCAACGGCCAGCATAATGATCATGTCCTAGAACAAGACCTGCAGACTAGCCAGCTTCTTGTGAATTCAGCAGGAGTTAGTTCAACACAGCGGCAGTGGCTTTATAGCATCGTTAATGATGCAGTCACAGCAGCAAATGCCAATGATTTATATGCTTCGATTATGCTTGCACAGGCAACTTTGGAAACTGGGTGGGGTGGCAGCATGTTAGCCTTATTCAATAATAATTTATTTGGTATTAAGGAAAATGGCTCTCCATATGCCAGTGGGAGCGTGACTTATAAGACGGGTGAATATATTGATGGCACAATATCTAACGTTGACGGAACATTCAATACTTATGAATCTATAGAGGATTGTTTCCTTGATTATGTCCGTATGTTGATGAACAATACTTATTACGCGAATGTATTTCGTTCTAAGGCATCTAACTATATTGAAGCTGCCCATAATATTCAGAACGATGGTTATGCTACGGATCCTGACTATGCAACAAAAATTATTAATATTATTCAAAGGAATAATTTAAATTTTCTCGATGGCGATTGACCCCCCTGCTTATGACTTTATGTTGGACCACTTATTTGAGATAATTAATAGAGACAGTCACAACCGCCTAATTGACGGGTATCATTTTTCACAGAAAGAAGTGTGCCATGTTTAAAAGAACAAGCGGAAAAATTATTATTTCGATTCTGGCTGTTGTTATCCTGGTCATAGCGGGATTCCTTCTGACCAGGTCTCTAACCATGACGTCCAATCAGGATCAGCAAAAGCAGGTCGGGATGTCTTCTTCGAAAAGCAGCCAATCTCAAACACAATCATCAAGCAGCTCATCTTCTGCCAGCAGTTCGACTGCAAGCACGTCTGCATCATCTCAGGCACAACAAGCCCAATGGCAGTCATTGGATCTTGTCCACCAAATCGCTATTTTGATTCAAGCGGCCTTTCCCAACCAAAACGCTAAACCTAACAATCAATTTGATTTTGCAAGCAATTATTGGGATATGACGGGGTCGATCAACAATGGCGAAATTCATCGTTATGTCCCGAATGCTGACAGCTTTGCGGGCATTTCCGATATTTTATCAGCGAAAATCCGTATCGTCAATAATCAAATTCAGGTGACCAGGCCGATTACGGCGCCTTTCTCTGTCTCGATTGATCAGGCCATGCGTAATTATTATCAGCAGAACGATGCCATCAGCTATACAAACAACCTCTCTGCCCGCGTCGTAACACCAGCCAGATTGGCGGAACTTCAAAGGAAATGATTAACCTCTGATGTTTATTAGCCCTGTTTAGCCATTTTTTGCTATTATAGACAAGGATTTGGCATGATATTTTATTTTCAAATGCCAGTTAGGACAATTTGATGAAAAAATGGATAATTGGATTATGTTCGCTGCTGCTGGCCGCTGTGTTAGTCGTCGTTGGTATCGGCGGTTATGCTTTGTGGCGGACTAACGGTGCCATTCAAAAGATGCAGCAGCCGACTAAGACGATTAAAAAAGCCGACCGGGTAGATACGCTCACCAAAAACAGCAAGCCGATCGCCATTCTGTTATTGGGCACCGATACCGGCGCTTTGGATCGGAACTATAAAGGCCGCACCGATTCCATGATGGTGGCTGTGATCAATCCGAAAAAACAGCAGACCTTACTGATGAGCCTGCAGCGCGATACGCCGATTTATGTCAATGGCCAGATGGTCAAACTCAATGCGGCCTATGCCTATGGGTCGGCTGATTCCTCGATTCAGCAGGTAGAGAAACTCACCGGCATCAAATTAAATGGTTATGCTTTGATCAACATGGGCGGCCTAGAGTCCATCGTGAATTCTCTGGGCGGCGTGTCTGTAACCTCGAATCTGACCTTTACCGAATTCGGCCATTCCTTTATTAATGGCACCACCTACAATATGCAAGGTGATCAGCTGTTAGCTTATGTGCGTGAACGCCATTTTGATCTGCCTAACGGCGACTACGGCCGCCAGATGCGTCAGCAGCAGGTGATCAAGGCCATCTTAGCTAAAGCCGTTTCTAATCCGACAACCATTTTCAATCAGCGTTTTTTCAATACTGTCTCAGCTAATGTCCTGACGGATATGTCCTTTGGCGGCTTTAAGAACCTGGCTTTGAATTACCGCCATGCGCTCAACAATATTCAATCTGATCAGATGCGCGGGACTGGTGCTATGATCAATGGCCAATCCATGCAGCTGATGAGCCAGGCTGAAAAAGACCGTGTTCATAATGAATTGGAGAGTGCTTTGCAATGACAGATCTGCTGCCTGAATATGACGAATTAAAACGAATTGCTGATGGTCAACTGGATAGCGCCTATATTCCCTATAGCCACTTTCCTGTTGGTGCGGCTCTGCTGACCAGTGACGGACAGATTTTTGCCGGATGCAATATTGAAAATGTCGCCTTCGGATCGACGATGTGTGCTGAACGAACTGCGATTTTTTCAGCAGTTTCAGCCGGACATCGGCAATTCAAAGCTTTAGTCGTATCAGGCAGGACTGATGGGGCGATTGCGCCTTGTGGTGCTTGCCGCCAGGTAATGGTAGAGTGGTTTGACAAGACAATGCCGATTTTTTTGACAAACACGGAAGGGAAAGTTGTTAAGACTGACCTGGAACATTTGCTGCCGTCATCCTTCGATGATTTGAAATAAAACAAAATAAGTTATTTTGAGAGAATCTGTCAAAAGATTCTCTTTTTTTCTTTTTCCCCTTGACTTGAAGTGGACTTTAAGGTGTTTAC
>NZ_JBDNNF010000005.1:0-108372 GCF_047725585.1 Oenococcus sp.
TTACTAACTTTTCATTAGCGAGCGGTCAACAGAAATGATCATATTCCTTGGAGCTGACTCTAAGTCAAGAAAAAATACAATAAAAATGAATTACTTTTTTCACAAGGAAAAAGGCTTGACTTGAAGCGGACTCCAAATGATAGTCTGAATTGAGGCGTGTAAAAGGAGAAAAGATGAAATCCAGATCATTACTGATCGTACTTGCTTCTTTTGTAGTTATTACAATGGTCGCTTTAATTGTTAAGCGGGGAACACGCGGCAATCTTGCTAATATGGATTCTGCTAGTGCACAAAGCGATATAGCTTCTTCTGGTACTGTAAACGGGCGTGATTCATCTTCGGTTATCAGTGGCCAGCTTCCGATCAACGCTAGCCGATCTTCATCGCAAGCTCCAATAGAACAGCTGCAATTCATAGAAAAGAGGAATAACAAATGAAAGAAAAACGCGAATTAGGCCGTAACGGCTTACTAGTTGATGCCATGGGCCTTGGCTGCATGGGGATGAGTTTTGCTTATGGCGACCCTAAAGATCCCAAAGAGATGACTTATCTGCTTCAGCAAGCGGTCGAATTAGGCGAGACCTTCTTTGACACAGCTGAAGTTTACGGCCCCTTTACTAATGAAGCACTGTTGGGTAAGGCTTTAGCACCTTACAAGGATCAAGTCACGATCGCCAGCAAATGCGGTATTCGCATTGAAAACGGCAAACAAATTGTCGATGCCAATTTAGACGGTATTAGAAAGTCATTAGAGGGTTCGCTTAAGCGCCTAGATCGCGACTCGATCGACCTTTACTTTCTTCACCGGGTAGATCCTAAAGTACCGATTGAAGATGTGGCTGAATTAATGGGCCAATTCAAAAAAGAAGGTAAAATCAAGCATTGGGGTCTCTCTGAAGCTGGCTTGGAAACGATTAAACGCGCTAACGCTGTGACGCCTTTGGCTGCTGTCGAAAGCGAATACTCGCTTTGGACCAGGGAACCGGAAAAGGAACTTTTCCCATTATTGGAGCGTCTTGGCATTGGATTTATCCCATTTAGTCCCTTGGGTAAAGGTTATCTAACTGGTGCGATCAATGCTAACACTCAGTTTGCTGAGAATGACGGCCGCAGTAATCTGCCTCGTTTTACCAAAGAAGCAATTGCCGCCAACGAAAAACTGCTTGATCTGATTGATCGTTTTGCCAAGTCTAAGCAGGCAACGCCAGCACAGATTGCTTTGGCTTGGATTCTGGCGCAAAAGCCATGGATTGTGCCGATTCCTGGTACGACCAAGTTATCTCGTTTGAAAGAAAATCTTGGTGCTTTGGATGTTAAATTCACAGAGGACGAATTAAATAATTTGAATGAATCCTCCAAAGAGATTAAAATTACCGGCAATCGCTATTCTGCCGAACTTGCCAAAAGGGCTGGGAAGTAATCTATCAAAGGATGGTTCAAGCTAAAGGACACAATAAAAAAATTCTTCTGATTATAACAGCAGCAGTTCTGCTGCTGTTTCTTTTTGTTCTTGCTTATTTCCTGATTTATGGCCGACCGGCTAAAGCTGGTAATCGTGCTAAAAGTGTACCGACTTTGTACTTGCATGGTTTCGGCGGCACGGCCAATTCTAGCAATGACATGATTGCTTATGCTGTCAAGCATCAAGGCGCGACGAAGGTCCTGACTGCCCGCGTTTCGCCTTTTGGCAAAGTTCACTTACAGGGCAGCTGGCCTAAAAATGCCAAGCAGCCTTTGATCCAAGTTCTGTTCCAGAATAACCGCAATGGCAACTACAATGAAGACGGCCGTTGGCTGCGCAATATTCTTCAGGATTTGAGAAAGAATTATCAGATCAAGCGCGTCAATGTTGTGGCTCATTCAATGGGTAATTTGGCGCTGATGTATTATCAATTAGCTGATGGCAATAATCCGCGTTTGCCGCAAATTAATAAACAAGTTGACATTGCCGGGCACTTTGACGGCATTGTTGGAATCGACGATCAGCCAAACCGTAATCGTTTATTGGCTAAGGGTCGGCCGCGTTACTTGAATAGTTATTATCGAGTGATGCTCGCCCGCCGTAATCGCTTTCCTGAAAATCGTGTTGATATTTTAAATATTTTTGGTAATTTGGAAAACGGCAGCAATTCTGATGGGGATGTCACTAATGTCTCGGCACGTTCTTTAAAATATTTGTTGAATGGCCGCTATAAAAGTTATCGCGAAGTCGAGATTAAGGGCCGTCAAGCACAGCACAGCCGGTTGCATCGCAATAATCAGGTTAATCGTTTGATCGGGCGTTTTCTTTGGAACAAATAAATTGGAATTGATCAAAAGGGGCAATACAGGTGAGTGAGATCGATCATATTGAAGTGCGGGGCGGTAACGTCAATAATTTGAAAAATATTGACGTTGATATTCCGCTGAATAAATTTGTGGCCATTTCCGGGCCTTCGGGTTCAGGAAAAAGTTCATTAGCCATGGGCATTCTCTATTCGGAAGGTTCTAAGCGTTATCTTGACGCTTTGTCGACATATACCAAGAATCGTATTGGACAGGCCAAAAGTGCTCAGGTACGGTCTGTCAAACATATTCCCTCAGCTTTGGCCTTACGCCAACGGCCAAGCATTCCTTCGGATCGTTCAACAGTTGGTTCAATGAGCGAAATTTTCAATGTTGTTCGTTTGATTTTTTCTCGTCTAGGTTCGGTTGCCTGCCCCAACGGACATCGTTTGGAACCAAGTATGGCGATCGCTCAAGCAATGGCTATGTCGGGCGAGAAAATGGGACAGATAACATGCCCGGTCTGCGGTGCTGCTTTTATGGCAAAAAGTGCTGAGGATTTTTCGTTTAATTCGACCGGTGCTTGTCCCGAATGCCATGGCTTGGGGCGTATCCGCGAACTTGATCCGGAGAAAATTATTGACGATGAGAATAAGACGCTAGCTGAAGGCGCTGTAGCTTCTTGGCGTTTGCCAGGACGGAATTTTATGCCGACTGTGGTTGCTAATATCGGCGTTCGTACGGATGTCCCTTATAAAGATTTGACGGATAAAGAAAAAGATATCGTCCTGCATGGTGAGAAAAAACAATACAAAGTCGATTTCAGAAGCAGTACAGGCCGCGTGTTCCATACGGACAAAGCTCTCTATGAAAATGCCTATGATGCAGTCTATGATTCTGTTAAAAGTTCTAAAAGCGATCGGTCAGTAGCTCGATTAAACGCCTTCTTTCATTTTTCAACTTGTCCAGTTTGCCATGGCACACGCTTGAATCCGGACTTATTAACGCAATTAGTAGCTGGCCTGACGATTGTACAAGTTGGCAATCTGACTTTAAGCCAATTACCCGAATGGGAGCGCCAAACTAAAGCCCAACTGCCAGCGGATATGCAAAAGATGGCCGGGGCCTTGTTTGCCGATCTTGATAATAATCTGCAGCCTTTATTAGAGTTGAGCCTTAGCTATTTGACTTTATCTCGAAACGGCAACAGCCTGTCAACGGGTGAATTACAGCGGATTGAACTTGCCAGAACGCTCAGAACGGAAACAACTGGTGTTTTGTATGTCTTGGATGAGCCTTCAATTGGCCTGCATCCGGACAATATTCGCGGTCTGATTCATGTCATGCGTGCCTTGATTGCACAAGGCAATTCACTTGTCGTCGTGGACCACGAGAGCTCGATTATTGCGGCAGCAGATTGGGTGATTGAGATTGGCCCGGGATCTGGGGATGCTGGCGGACGCGTGATTGCTGAAGGGACGCCTGAATCTTTGACACATAATCCAAAATCTTTGATTGGCCCCTTTATTTCAGGCAAGGCTCAGATTTTGCGGCCCAAACAAGCAGCATTGACAGATTTGTCGAAAAAATTGCACGAAACGCATTTAACCGTATCGAATTATTTTAATCTGCATAATGTTGCTATCGAATTTCCTGATAATCGTCTGACAGCCGTCACGGGTTTTTCCGGTGCTGGCAAGACTAGTTTGATTTTAGATAGCTTGGTCAATGCGATCCAAGATAAAAAACGCGGTCTCAAATTGCCAAAACAGGTGACTGAATTAAATACTGATCTGCATGAAGTGATCAGTGTGGATTCATCGCCAGTTGGTAAAAATGGCCGTTCGACCTTGGCCACATATACAAGTATCATGGACAATTTGCGGCATATTTTCGCGTCATTACCAGCCGCAAAGGCCAAACATTTCGGTATTTCTTACTTTTCATACAACAGCAAAGAAGGCGCTTGCCCACACTGCGGCGGAACTGGCACAATGACTCTAGACGTTCAATATTTACCAGATATTGAAGAGGTCTGTCCCTATTGTCATGGCACACGTTTCATTGATGATGTTCAAAAAATACTCTGGCACGGTTATTCAATTGTTGATTTATTGAATCTGTCTGTCGAAGCTGCTTTACCGGTTTTTAAATCGGAGACGGCTATTGAGCGGCAGCTTCAGCTTTTAGCAGAGGTTGGTCTGGGTTACCTGCATCTTGGTGAAAGTACCCCGAGCTTGTCAGGTGGTGAGGCCCAGCGGCTAAAACTAGCCAAACATTTAACGCGCGGCCAAAAAGGGGCACTGTTTGTCTTTGACGAGCCATCCATCGGCCTTCATCCCAGGGACGTTCAGATCCTGTTAGGTGTCTTAGACAAGCTGAAAGAAAATGGTGCAACGATTATCGTGATCACACACGATATGACTATTATGATTAATTCTGATTATTTAATTGATCTGGGGCCAAAGGGCGGCAGTGACGGTGGTAAAGTGATGGCATTTGGACAGCCCTTGCAATTAATTCAGCATCCTACCAGCATCACTTTGACCTATTTACAGAAGTACTGGGATCATTTTCAGGCACAGACAAGCGTATAAAAGAAAAGAAGAGGAATTTTAAAAATGATTATTGTTTATTTTTCACAGTCCGGCACGACGGCTCAAGCAGCTAACGAGCTGCACAAGCTGACTCAGGCAGCGATTTATCGTTTAGAGCCTGTGAAGGCTTATCCAAGTGATTTTTCGACACTTGCTGATCGGGCTAAATCTGAAGTTGAACAAGATATTCATCCGCAGCTTCAAGATCAGAAACTTGATTTATCCGGAGAAACGAAAATCATGCTTGGCTTTCCGACTTGGTGGCATCAAGCACCAATGATTATCGCTAGTTTCTTTGATAATTACGACTTAAAGGACAAGGAAATTCTGCCCTTTACGACAAGTGGACAAAGCTCGATCAAAGAAAGTCTGCCTTCAGTCAAAAAGTGGGCGATTGCATCAGGAGCACATGTCGGTGCTGCTTTAACAGCTAATGCAACAGCAGCTATTACGAAATTCGTCAATGAGAATGATCTTTAAATTAAAAAAGCCAAGAGCTTTTATTGCTCTTGGCTTTTTTTAACACTTTTTTACATCGTGAGGCGTTCATCAATTAAACGATTACCTGCCACACCAATTTTTCTTAAATTGCTTTCGACATTTAGGACGATAGCAGCAGAACCAACAATAATAAATCGTGCAGCACTGATTTCCGTTTTGTCTAAAATTGACGTCAGATTTTCTTGTGTGAAACGAGCTTTTTTTACGTCGTATTTGAAATGGGCATCATTATTTTTTAACGAAAGAAAGTCGTCATCATAGTAAATTGCTGAGTTGCGATGTGTACTCCAGATTACATGTATTGCTGCCTTGTTAGCGTATTTAACTGCCAAACTTCGTACAGGTGCAATACCAGTGCCCAAACCATATAAAACCACTGGCTGTTTTTTCTTGGCACTATCAGCTACAATTGCGTCCAACATACCGAATGGCCCTTCTAATTGCACATCGCTGCCGATAGCAACGCGATTAATTGCTTTGGTGAAGTCCCCCAAACGCTGAATTGTAAAAGTCACAACCTTGTGTGATTCGTCTGAAGAAGAAGTGACAGAAAAGGGGTGTGCCTCGCTAGATATAACGGGGTTCTTTTTGAATTTCAAAAAGAAAATATCGCCAGCTCGGTAATCAGCGGCCTTCTGTCCCAATTTAATAACCAATTGCTGCGTGGTTGCATCTA
This sequence comes from Oenococcus sp., assembly GCF_047725585.1. Taxonomy (NCBI): domain Bacteria; kingdom Bacillati; phylum Bacillota; class Bacilli; order Lactobacillales; family Lactobacillaceae; genus Oenococcus; species Oenococcus sp. Next base: position 6,040 of record NZ_JBDNNF010000005.1, read on the forward strand.
GTGGGAAGTTGCCAATTACCTGTCCGCTATATTTCTTTTGATCATATGAAATGAATTGATGCCAAGCATAAGCAGACAGAGCGAAGATCGTATAAATATCAAAAATGATGATGAAGTTTGTAATACCGCTGATTCGTCCGATCAAGTGAACGTGCAGCCAAATGAGTCCGATGATGACGAAATTCAATCGGTGAATCCACAAAGATAGTTGGTGTTTGAATATAAAATGAAGCTGGTTTTTGATTCTTTTAAGAAACCTCATTCGATCCACTAGCCAGCCTGACATGAAGAAAATAGCATAAGCAATGCTGAAAATTGACAAATACCAGGCATAGTTACCAAGATTTTTAATTGTTTCATCAATCGAAAAAGCCTGTAATTTGTGCAGTGTTGCAAAGGATAAAGCCAAGACGCCCAATAATGCGTGAGCAAAATACATGCTTGGGAGCCCGATCAAACGATCTAACCATCTTGGCCTCGTCGATAAGAAGACAATTGTCAGCCACCAGACATAAGCAACCACGCCGAAACTATAGATTAAAATATTTTGTCTGGTATCAACCAAATTTTGATTTAGGAAATAAACAAGCGGCGCTGGAATGGCTACTAGGATGATCAGCCAAGTTGCGTACAGGGCCGCTTCATGTCTCTTTAACATAATTCACCTCATAATTTTAGTATCCAAGTGACGTAAGCCAACGATCAACTCTGCCTTGGACGTCGCCGCGGGAATATGCAACATCGCTTCCTCGAATGGCCAAACCTTTCAAAATACGGGCTTTGGGATATTGCCTGCGTAGTACTTCGGGGTAGTTAGCTAAGCCGGACCCCTCGTGTGTCGAGAAGGGAACGACATTTTTGCCATTCAAATCCACTGCGTCCAAGAATGTATGAACGACCATTGGATAATCTCCCCACCATACTGGTGCACCGATAAAGATTGTGTCATACTGACTGACATCAGGGATAGGATTTTTAATTTTCGGTCGTGCGTTGTCATTTTGTTCCTGCTGGGCAACCTCCGATGTTCTGTCAAAGCTCTTTGGATAGTCTTTGACAGGGACTATTTCATATTCGACGCCATTGGTTTTGCTTTTGATCATATCGGCGATCTGCTTCGTATTTCCGATTTTTAAAACTCTGTTCTTGTAAATACTGGATGCAGCTTCACGCCTAGAAAAATAAACGATCAGTGTTTTCTGTTTTCCTTTAACTTTGTCGCCTTGATTATTAGATGATACATTTTGATTGACGGTTGTGGTTGGTGAATTTTTGTTCTGGCCGCGCAGAAGATCGAATCCGATAACGGCGGTCGCGATAATGGCGATAGCGGCGATAAATAGGGTAACACGGGTTTTCATGAGTAACCTCTTTCTAAAATAGGATGGGGGTCCGCTCTTTTTTAAGAACGCGATTTAGTAAAAACTTGGTTTGGGATAGTCCTCGGTTCCGGGCTCTGCAATTCCAACCGAAGCTCGAAGATCCCGTGTTGGATCGGCGATTAAATCTAAGACATATTGCGTGATCGCCTGTCGTGTGACCTGTGCACCGCGAAATGGTTCTTCCTTTTGAATTGTAAAGTATCTTGTGTTGCCAATTTGGTTATATAACCAAGTCATGCGCATATAGGTATAGTCCAAATCGCTATTTTCAATCTTATTGATCATTTCGCGACGTTCAGGCGAGATTTCACCCATTATGCGTTTATTCCAACGCCCAAATTCACCAACAACTTCGTTATAAATACTCAAAGCACCAGCGATGATTAGGCGCTTCACATGGTTAGTATCCATTGCCGAAATCATTGTGCTGACTACTGGCAAACGATCAAAGTCCAAGTAAACCAAATCTTGTTTTGCGATTGCATTAGTGACGGCTTGCTGATCGGTCAGATCACCGGAAATAAGTGTGACACGATTGCTAGCTGCGTAATCTTGCAAACGCGTATCAGCGTTTCGTGCAAATAAAGTCAAATCGTGCGTTGTTTCTTTTAGCAATCGTTCTGTCAATTGCCGCGAGATTTGACCCGCAGCCCCGAGAATAATAATTTTCATGTATTGCTCCTTTTTGATCTAATTACCAAATGATAAACCTTGGAGTACACTCCAGGTCAAGGTCTTGAAGGAAATCAGTTGTTTCATTGTAAGCACCTGGTTAGGACTATGTTCATTGTCTTAAAAAATATTAAAAATTAAAATGTTGCTGACAAAACTCGTCAAATTCATTTTTTTCTAAACACTTAAAATAGTCGGATTGACTGGTATCAGTTAAAAAATAGAAAGCAGCGGATTGGTTAGGTGGCAGATAAGACAGTCTGAATTTAGTGGACTATAATATTTCTCGACTGGGCCAGATAAGTTATGAGGATCAGTACAGCACATTTGAGAGCTTTATCAAAGAATATCAGTTAGTGATGATTGTTCAGGAAACGCTTCGGACGATACTTTCAGGCTAATTGACCGTATTTTTGCAAATTTCTCATCCCATTTTGCAATGAATTATTCTGGCATAATCGCAATTAATATTGCTGGCTCGATAGTATGTCATTTGATCGGCCTAAAAGTTAATACGGAAGGGACAATTATTTTATGAATATAAAAGAGGCAAGTGAAATAACTAAAGTTAGTTCTGATACAATCCGCTACTACGAAAAAGTTGGTTTGATTCCGCCAATTAATCGGACGAGTTCCGGTATTCGCGATATAGATGAGCGAATTATTGGTAGAATCACCTTTGTTCGTCAGATGCGGTCGGCTGGTATGAGTATTGAAAATCTATTGCTCTATATCCATTTAGTAGATTCCAGTGAGGACCATATCGCTGAACAAAAGGATTTATTGAAACAGCAGTTATCGGTCATGGAAGAAAAGCGAGATGACCTGCAAGCTGCCATCGATCATTTGACTTGGAAACTGGATCATTACGAAGACCACATGGTCAAAGCCGAAGCGGAATTGGCCCGTTTGAAAAAAAAGCACGTCCAAGATCAGACTATTGATTGATTGAATCTGTCTACAAAAAAAACACGCCAATTCGACGTGTTTTTAATATAGAAAAAGCAGTTATTGCTTTTCGTTTTCGACAATTTTCACAAAATAATCATGGAAACGACTATCACCAGCTAGTTCCGGATGAAAGGCACAGGCTAAGAAGCGGCCCTGCCGGCAGGCCACTATATGGTCTTCGTAGGTTGATAGAACTTGTACATTGTCCGCCACGCTTTTTATATATGGCGCACGGATAAAAATACCATCAAAGTTTTCTGCAACATCCTTGATATCCAGTGTTGTTTGGAAACTATCTACTTGACTGCCGAATGCGTTGCGCTTGACATCAATATCTAGTAAGCCGAGATGGGGACCTTTACGTCCTTCAATTTGTTTAGCCATTAGAATCAGCCCAGCACAAGTGCCAAAAACAGCCTTTGTTTCGGCAAATTTTTTAACTGCTTCAAAAAGACCACTGCGGTCCATTAAGCGCCGCATCGTTGTACTTTCGCCACCGGGCAGTACTAAGCCGTCCAAACCAGAGAGTTCTGCCGGATGTTTGACTGTTACTGCTTGTGCGCCGGATTTTTCTAATGCTTTTACGTGTTCGCTAACAGCGCCTTGAAGCGCCAAGACACCGATTTTTACCGTCATGGACAACTCCTTAAATCCCGCGTTCCTGCATGTGTTCAGCCGGTGTCAGGACACTCATATCGATGCCCTTCATCGGGTTGCCTAATCCCTTGGAAAGCTGGGCGATGCGAGCGTAATCTTTATAATAGGTTGTTGCTTCAACGATTGCTTTAGCAAATTTAGCCGGATTTTCGGATTTGAAAATGCCTGATCCGACGAATACGCCATCGGCACCCAATTCCATCATTAAAGCAGCATCAGATGGTGTTGCCACGCCGCCAGCAGCAAAGTTAACGACGGGCAGGCGGCCAGCTTTTTTAATTTCCATTAAAACATCGTAAGGCGCACCCAATTCTTTGGCATAAACCATCACTTCATCTGAGGACATGCCAACCAATTTGCGAACTTGACTGTTAACCAAACGCATGTGGCGAACAGCTTCTACAATATTACCAGTGCCGGGTTCGCCTTTAGTACGAAGCATTGCAGCACCTTCACCAATTCTTCTTGCAGCTTCGCCTAAATCACGGCAGCCGCAGACAAAGGGAATTGTAAAAGCCTTCTTATCAATATGATAAACATCATCGGCGGGCGTCAAAACCTCACTTTCGTCGATATAGTCGACTTTCATAGCCTCGAGAACCCTTGCTTCGACGATATGCCCGATTCGCGCTTTAGCCATGACTGGTATCGAGACAGCATTTTGTACCTGTTCAACAATAGCCGGGTCAGCCATTCTTGCAACGCCGCCGGCTTTTCGAATATCTGATGGGACGCGTTCCAAAGCCATAACGGCTGTTGCACCGGCTTCTTCGGCGATCTTAGCCTGTTCTGCATTGATGACATCCATGATGACGCCGCCCTTTTGCATTTCGGCCATGCCTCTTTTAACGATTTGTGTTCCTTTTTCTGCCAATTTTTACCTCCGAATAATTGTCTTTAATAATAGCTTAAACACCATCTAGTTTAAATATGTACAAGCAAAAAGTATGCATTTGCTAATGATGTTTTGAAATCACAAATCGTCTGAGTCAGAAAAAAGTTTTGAGAAATACCTTTCCGGCGAATCCAAGAAATTGCGTAAAAAAGATACTTGCGGAATCTGGTCGTAACTGATTTTTCGCAGCCCGTCGTCCGATAACTGAATAATGTCTGCTTTCGGGTAAGCCATGATAATCGGCGAATGCGTTGCAATAATAAATTGAGCTCCTTGCAGGACGGCTTCATGAATCAGATAAATAAGGGATAATTGGTTTTCCGATGTCAGCGGAGCCTCGGGCTCGTCTAATAGGTAGAGGCCATTGGGCCTGAAACGTGTTTTAAAAATTTCCAGAAAAGCCTCGCCATGCGACACCTTATCCAAATCAATCGGGTACAAGTGTGCCAAATCATACAAGGTATGCAGATAGGGGATACGGGCCAAACTATGCGGGTCGTCAATCTGATCTAGTTCCTGCTGTGCATCATATTTTCTTTGCTGCGTCTCTCTGATAAAAGAAATAAAGTCATCGGCTCGAAAAAAAAACCACGTTTATTCTGCTGCTGCCAGTGCAGACTCAGATAAGGTTCGATTTTTTCGATTGCAGCATATTCGGGATTATGCAATAAAGGCTGTCCAGTCATGGCTATCGCTTGATTCGATAAGGCAATAGCTTCCATAAGAGAAGATTTGCCTGATCCGTTGTCACCCACGAGAATTGTCACGGGAGTCGAGAAGCTTATTTTTTTCGTTTGCAAAAACCAGGGCAGATTTAAAGGATAGGTATCTGCCTTCTTGGTGCTCGTCTTGAAAATGATTTCTTTTAGCAGCATAAACTAAGTTTAAAACTCGGGCGGCGGCCTATGACAACAAAAATTCCAACAATCGTCCCTAAAGTGAGTCATTAAATTTCAGCAATAGCGAATCGCCGAGATTGCTTTGCGATTTCAGTGATATCGAAAACTATTATGATAAAGATTGCTTTTAAAAACACAGTCATTTCTCTTTCAAAGTGAGAAAAAAACTCTATAATATATACTTATTGCACTTAGGATAATGTTTCATTTGCAAACTCGTTAGACCAGAAAATATTTTGGTACGAGATTGCGAGTAGTCAACAAAAAGTTATGAAATCCGCAATAACTAAAATTTATGACAATTCTGACCAGGCGATTAAAGAGTATTCGCTAGAAAATGCTCACGGTGTTCGAATTTCAGTCAATGGTCTTACGGCATCTTTGGACGGGTATGCTTTTTCTCAGTCGATTGACCGATCAATCTCTTTGGACCAGAGCATATTTCACACGCGACAGTATGCTCATGACCAGCATGCAGAAGTTACTGTTCATGAAAATTCATTGACATTCACGTTGCCACCACTAAAGCAAAAAAGCGGTGATCCAGAAAAACAAATTTCATACAGTTTGTTTGAAGATGACTCTCTATCGGCTAAATTCAGTAATGGCCAATCCACTGAACAGAATTTGAATTTAGAACATGGCCTTTGGCCTCAATTACAGCTATGGGCTGATAATTACCAGCCAATCACTCTATCCGAACTGTCTCTGGGAAAAATCCGAACGGATTTTTCTAACAGCGGAATGCGGCCCTGGCCTGATCGAACACAATTTTTTGATTGGCAGAGTTTTTTGGACCAAACGGATAACATGCCAGCATTGCTTTTTGCTCTAGCGGCGCGAGATGAACGGGAACAAGCAGCGCTAGTGTTTCAAAACCAAACTGAAACACAACGTCTGGAGATCTATAGCAACGCCCAGCAGCTGATGTTTCAAAAAAAATCATTTGCGTCACATTCATTTTTAACCCTTAATTTTTTCTTAGCATTCAGCCAGAAGCAATCAGCACTACCTTCAAACCGGGATCTTTGGATTAATTACAGAATTTACACATAACAAAGGACAACTTTATGCATAGCCTGACTGAAGGAAAGCCTCTTAAATTAATAATTTTCTTTACGATTCCGCTGCTCTTAGGGAATCTCTTTCAGCAATTGTATACGCTGACGGATACAGTTATTGTCGGACGCACGCTAGGTGTTAATGCTCTAGCTGCAGTCTCTTTGGCTACAACCCTCAATTGGCTGCTGGTGGGTTTTGCACAAGGATTTACTGCAGGCACTGCAATTATTACGGCTAAACGTTTTGGTGCCGGAGATTTAAGAGGCGTTCGCCAGTCTATGGTGACGACAATTTTCTGTACAGCCGCGCTGACAGCTATTATGACGTTTATTGCTGTTGTCTTTAATAAGGAAATTCTGCAATTAATGCAAACGCCGCAAGCCGTTATGGAGCAGGCAAATATTTTCCTCACAATCTTGTTAGGATTTATGTTTACAACGATGAGTTATAATCTCGCGGCCAATGCCATGCGCGCTGTTGGCAATTCGCGTGCGCCGTTGATTTTTCTTATTGTGGCTGTTTTTTTCAATATTGTTCTTGAATTACTCTTCATTGTTGTTTTTTCTTGGGGAGTTGCCGGTGCAGCCTTTGCAACCGTGATTGCGCAATTTATTTCCGGTGCAATTAGTTTTGTCTATATCTATCGGGTTCTGCCTGTTTTGCAAGTTCATCGCCATGATTGGCATACAAGCTGGTTAGACATTAAAGAGCATCTTCATTCTGGTTTGCCGATGGCTTTTCAGAATTCAATTATCGCGATTGGTGCCGTTATTCTGCAAACAGCTTTGAATACCTTAGGCACCGATTCTGTTGCGTCTTCAGGTGCAGCTTCACGAATTGACCAACTGGCAACTTTGCCAATGATGAGTGTGGGGATCACAATGGCCACTTTTACAGCCCAGAATCTTGGCGCAAAAAAATACTCACGCATTTTAGAGGGAGTGAAACAGGCTTTGTTTGTCAGCGGCAGCTGGGCTGTCTTAATGTCGATTTTGGAAATTAATTTCGGCCATTATCTGATTCAGTTCATTTTGGGCTCCGGAAGTCAGCAAAACAATGTACTGGCACTTTCCCGCACCTATTTTCTGGTTAACGGCGGGCCCTATATCTTGCTGGCCACTCTATTCCTGATACGGTATACCTTACAAGGCCTGGGCAATGCATCGGTACCCACGGTAGCCGGTATCTTTGAATTATCTATGAGAGCTTTCGCCGGCCTCGTTCTTGTCGGCTTATTTGGATATACTGGGGCGGTTCTTGGGTCGCCTTTAGCTTGGGCGGGATCTTTGCTAGCTTTGACGCCAGCTTGGTTTTCGGCACGACGAAAATTGACTAAATTAAAAGATGGTCAGGAAGTTGATATACACCTAGAAGGCCGTTAAACAAGGGCCGCTAAACAAGAGCCAACTTTTTAGGGTTGGCCTTTCGGGCCGTTTCCGTTTATAATAATAGTCAGGAATGGTCAAATAATGGCAGAAGCGAATATATCAGATTTAATTGAACAATACTTAAAAGAAATCCTCAGTCAGGATGATTTTGCTGAAATTAAACGCAGCGAAATCGCCAGTCGTTTTGCTGTTGTGCCAAGCCAGATTAATTACGTGATTAATACACGATTTACACTGCAAAACGGTTATGTTGTCGAATCCAAGCGAGGCGGCGGCGGATATATTCGTATTGAACATGTTGACTTGGTTGACGATACCAAAATTTTCGATGAACTGATCGATTATATCGGTGATTCGATTGGTGAGAATAATGCTGGACAAATTATTACGGCACTATTGAATGATAAAGTGGTCAGCGAACGTGAGGCAAATCTGATGGCGGCAGCCATTGACAAGAATTCTTTGCGGATTTCTGATAAAGTATCTGAAAACACAGTTAGGGCTCGTGTCCTTGTTGGCATGGTCAATCGACTGAGATTTGAGAGTACAAACACACATGGATAATCAATACACAACTTCAGCAAAAAATGTTTTACTTCTAGCCCAAGAACAGGCGAAGTATTTTAAACATGAAATTGTCGGTTCCGAACATTTGTTATTGGCTTTGGCACTCGAAAAAGATGGTTTGGCCAGCAAAGTTCTTCAAGACTATAACGTTACCGATGATGACATTAGAAATGAAATCGAACAATTTACAGGCTACGGTTCGCATGAGAATGTGACAGCCGGCTTTTTGGCTTATTCGCCAAAGGCACAGGAAATTTTAAAAAATGCTGCCTTACAGGCACAAAGCTTGGGTGCAAAAAAAATTGCGACAGAACATCTGTTGTTGGCTCTGCTAAATGACGAGTCCATTCTTAGTTCGAGGATTTTAGCCAGTCTTGATGTTCGTCTGCAGGATTTGACGAAAGCTGTTTTCAAGCGAATTGGTGTTGATCCAACGCAGCAGCGGGCAGCTCAGGTACAAAATCAGTCTAATCAAGCCGGAACGCCGACACTTGATTCAATGTCTCGGGATTTAACTGCGATGGCTCAGGCAGGCCAAATTGATCCAGTCGTCGGACGAGACCAAGAAGTCCATCGGGTGATTCAGATCTTGAGTCGCCGAACGAAAAATAATCCTGTCTTGATTGGTGAACCTGGTGTCGGAAAGACGGCGATTGCCGAAGGATTAGCCGAGAAAATCGTCAGTGGCCAAGTACCTTTTGATTTAGCTCATAAGCGTTTAATGGCATTGGATATGGGTGCTTTGATTGCTGGTACCAAATATCGTGGTGAGTTTGAAGATCGTTTAAAGAAAATTATTAACGAAATTCACAACGATGGGCAGGTCATCCTGTTTATTGATGAATTGCATACATTAATAGGTGCAGGCGGTGCTGAAGGTGCATTGGACGCTTCAAATTTACTAAAGCCAGCTTTAGCTCGAGGTGAACTGCAGACAATCGGTGCGACGACCTTTGATGAATATCAGAAGTATATTGAATCTGATCAGGCTTTGGAACGGCGTTTTGCCAGTGTAACGATTGATGAACCGAATGAAGATGATTCGGTACAGATTTTAAAGGGTTTACGCCCTCGATATGAAGAACATCATCATGTTAATATTTCTGATCAGTCAATTGAAGCAGCGGTTAAATTAAGTTCGCGTTATATCACGGATCGGTTCCTGCCGGATAAAGCGATCGATTTGATGGATGAAGCGGCAGCTAAAGTCAGAATTGATACGGTTCAGCCCGAAGATAAAAAAGCCGAATTGGAAAAACACCTGGCACAGTTGCGGGATCAGTTGGATGATGCTGTTTCCTCTGGGGATTTTGATAAAGCCACTAAAATCCGCCAGGATGAAATCAAGATTAGAAAACAATTAGCCTTGATTGAGACGGATACGTTAATTAATGGCAGCAAAGGTCATGGTTATGGTTTAACCGTGACTGAAAAAGATATTGCTGAAGTCGTTGGTCAGCAAACTGGCGTACCAGTGACACAGCTGCAAAAGTCGGAATCTGATCGTTTACTGCATTTGGAGGCGATTCTGCATCGCCGAGTTGTTGGCCAAAACGAAGCCATCTCTGCTGTGGCACGGGCTATTCGTCGCGCACGGTCTGGTATCAAAGATCCTAGTCGGCCGATTGGTACCTTTATGTTCCTTGGGCCGACTGGTGTTGGAAAGACTGAATTGGCTAAAGCACTGGCCGAGGCAATGTTTGATTCTGAAGATAATATGATTCGTGTTGATATGTCTGAATACCAAGAGTCATACTCTGCTTCGCGTTTAATCGGTTCAGCACCTGGTTATGTCGGCTATGACGAAGGCGGACAATTGACTGAGCGGGTTCGCAATCATCCTTACTCAGTTGTTTTGCTAGACGAGGCTGAAAAGGCGCATCCTGATATCTTTAATTTGCTGCTTCAAGTATTTGATGATGGCTATATGACGGATTCTAAAGGACGCAAGGTCGATTTTAGAAACACGATCATTATTATGACATCGAACTTAGGTGCAACGCGTGTGCGTGATAACAAGCATGTTGGTTTTGGTGCTATTGAACCGCAGGACAATTATCAGGCGATGTCCAGTGAAATTCGCGCAGCCTTAAAAGAAAGGTTCCGTCCGGAATTTATCAATCGAATTGATGAGACAATTATCTTCCATTCTCTGAACAAGACTGAACTGCATAAAATCGTTGAATTAATGAGCCATGGTATTTTGGAGCGTGTCGCTGAACAAGGTGTTGCGATTAAAATGAGTAAAACGGCCATTGACTTAGTTGCTCAAGCTGGATTTGATCCCGAATATGGTGCTCGTCCAATTCGCCGCGCCTTCCAAAATAATGTCGAAGATGTAGTGTCTGACGCATTACTGTCCGGCAGAATCAAAGCTGGTGATTCGGTGACGGTAGGTGCTAAAAGAGGAAAAATCGATCTATTAATCCACAAACAAGCGGAAAAAAGTAAATGAATGATCAGGGCCTGCCACTAATTGGTAGGCTTTTTTCAATATAATGGTATTATGGCTGATTATGTAAAAGATATTCGTGCAAAGGTTGGACACATGCCGCTCATCATGGTTGGCGTTGGTGGGGCATATATTAAAGATGATAAAATTCTGCTGCAAGAACGTGCCGACACCGGCGGCTGGGGGCTGCCAGGCGGCTATATGGAATATGGCGAACGTGTTGAAGAGACGCTCAAACGGGAATTTAAAGAAGATGCCGGCTTGGAAATTTTGTCCTATCGTTTCCTAACTAATTTTGATCAGGAATTTTTCACTTATCCCAACGGTGATCAGACACAAGTATTGACACCTTTTTATCTCGTAACAGCTGTTAAAAATCAGCCGGCTGCATTTGATAAACATGAAACAAAAGCCATCGCTTTTTTTGATTTTGATCATTTGCCTGAGATCCATTTCGCATCACACAAAAAAATTCTGGCCTATTTACAGACTTTGTTATAATAATTTTAAAGAGGTAAGTCCAGTGAAGAATACATTGATTTTAAATAGATAAAATTCGAGATTGGTGTATTTTTAATATTGTTTGAAACCACCGATTTCTAAAAGGTGGTTTTTATGTCTCTAAATATTACAAAATTAGAAAAAAGAGTTGATGGCCAACAGCTGTTTACGGTTGACAAAGCGTTTATCGAAAATCGGGCGCGTGTTGGGGTTATCGGAGATAACGGTCAGGGCAAGACGACGCTCTTAAATATAATTGCTGGCCGAGATAAGGACTTTAGCGGGCAGCTGCACGTTAGCGGTTCTTTGGCCTTTGTTGCTCAAATAAATGATTTTGATCAGCTATCTGGCGGACAGCGTGTTCGACGTTTGATCGAAGAAGCTCTATTAAAGCGTCCGGATTTATTGATCTTGGATGAACCCACGACACATCTGGATCAGGAAAACGTCAATTGGCTGCTGGGCAGATTGAAAAAGTTTTCCGGCAGCGTGCTGGCTGTTTCTCATGACCGCTATTTTCTTGACCAGTTTGCTCAAGAAATCTGGGCTTTTCAGGATCACCAGTTAACGGTGTTTCCGTCAACTTTACAAAATTTTTTGGACACACGGGCAGCACAAGCTGAAAGTCAAGCCGCCGCATTCAAGGAGAGCCGCAACAAGAAAAAGAAGCTCCAGCAGGCGGAAAACAGGGTTCGTGGCGAAGCACAAAGGATTAGCAATCATAGTGTACGGGATCCTTTTCATGCTAAAGTCGCCAAACAGATGTTTCAAGTGGCGAAAAATCTGCACCGCCATATGGATAATTTGAATGACGTTTCAAAACCTTTTGTCCAAAAAAAGCTGAAACTGCAGCATCCGCTTCATATGGCTGCCGGCAAAAATCTGATAAAAATTTTGAATTTGGACGTTGTCCGAGATGGGCAGACACTGGTTTCCGATCTGACTTTTTCCATCGCTGCTGGTGATAAAGTAGCTTTAATCGGAGAAAATGGTTCTGGCAAGACGACTTCCATCGAAAAAATTTTACAAGCTCAGCCGCCGCAAGTTACAAGAGCCGATAATCTGAAAATCGGCTACTTTCATCAAGACCTCAGCCAAATACGCAATGATCGCAATCTCTTAGAAAATGTGCTTGATGGTTCTTTGGAAAATGAACAGACAGCGCGAGACTTTTTAGGCGCTTTTGGTATACGCCGAGATAAAGTTTTTCAAAAAAGCGGCAGTTTATCAGGTGGTGAGAAAATCAAATTAGCTTTGATTAAAGTCCTATTATCGGATGCTAATCTGCTGATTTTAGACGAACCGACAAATTTTCTCGACTTATCGGCGATTGAGGCTTTACAAGATTTCTTGACGGCTTATACGGGCGGTTTACTGATCATTTCTCATGATTTGACTTTGATTCAGGCAGTTTCAAATAAGATTTTAAAAATCGAGGCACAACGTATAATTGAGGTATGAGTATTTTAGATGAAACTTTTCAATTGAATAATCAAAACAAAATTCCAAAAATTGCTTTTGGCACTTGGCGATTAGCCGATGGGGACCAAGCCTATCATGCTGTCGCGGAAGCTTTGAAAATTGGCTACCGCCACATTGATACGGCTTTTCATTATTTTAATGAGCCTTCTGTCGGCCGTGCAATCAAAGATTCTGGCATTGATAGAAAAGATATTTTTCTGACGACAAAATTGCCGGCTGAAATTAAAAATCATGATGATATTTTGAAGAATTTCCAGGAATCTTTGGACCGCCTACAGACAGATTATGTTGATCTCTATTTGATTCATGCACCATGGCCATGGTCTGATATTAATCTAGATTATCGCTATGATGGTGCTAATCAGGAAGCTTGGCAGACAATGGAAGAGATTTATCGTTCCGGCCGTGCCAAGGCAATCGGTGTTTCGAATTTCGATGTCCACGATTTGAAAAATCTGCAAACCATGTGGACCGTGAAGCCGGCTGTCAATCAGATTGAATATTATATTGGCTGGACACAACCAAAAATTACGGCCTTTACGAAATCACTCGGTATTCAAGTCGAAGCCTATTCACCGCTGGCGACCGGCGGCTTGGCAACGCAAGATGAGATCCAGAAAATTGCGGAAAAATATCAGGTTTCTGTTCCGCAAATCGCGCTGAAATATGTGCTGCAAAAAGATATTCTGCCTTTGCCAAGAGCAACAAAATCCGAACATGCCAAATCCAATGCGACGCTTGATTTCCAACTTTCAGACGCTGACATGGCTATCTTGGACCGAATTCCCGATACAGGCCAGGCTCGCCATAATGTGACAATGGGCTAAGCCGGCGGATGAATGCAACTATGTCAGAGGGTACCTTGGACATCAAAAAGCTGAGAATGATGTAAAGGAAGCTCGAAAACCAGCGATTAGCCGAGACAATCTTTTTCAAGTAGTGTTTACAATTTTAAGTAATTCTTTCTTTATTTCATGTGTTACGAGAAATACATGTTAGTCTTTATTAGACTTTCTTTTAATGTTTTGGCAATCTTAAATGTCTCATAAATGATTAGCCAAAAAAAATTTGCAAGCTAGAATAAGGGGTATATGATCAAATTTGAGAGAATTTACGGATCCGAATCAAAAGGGTATCGGGTTTTAATTGATAGGCTTTGGCCGCGTGGTGTCAGTAAAGAGAAAGCTGCGATTGATCTTTGGGCAAAAGAGATTGCGCCATCCGAAGATTTGCGGCAGAAGTACCACGATGAAGATTTAGATGAGATGGCTTTTCGCGCAATTTATTTGACAGAATTATCCAGCAATCCAGCTACTGTCGAGTTTTTGCAGACTTTAAAAGATCATCCAGATAGTATTTTGCTGTATGCCTCTAGAGAGAACCATGAGAATAATGCTAAAGTTCTCGCAAATTATCTAACACGTCAGGGAGTTGCTTTTGAAACGGGTTCAAGCAGCACAAACGAAACAACACAAGCTTGATTATCAGCATGTTGTGCATCCCTGGCCGCCACTTTATGATGTACACTCTCAAGTTTTGCTGCTTGGGTCGCTGCCATCACCCAAATCTTTATCTTTCGGTTTTTATTATGGCAGTCCGCAAAACATTTTTTGGCAGACTTTAGCTAAAGTCCTCGGCCAAAAAGAGGCTGATAAGACCATAGAATCGCGTCGCAATTTTGCTTTAAGGAATCATGTTGCTATTTGGCAGACGCTCGCAGAAGCCGATATTATCGGTTCCCAGGATGCGACAATTAAAAACCCGGTTGCAAATGATTTTACAAATTTATTAGCAAGCTCACAAATTCAAACGATTTTTACAGAAGGCAAAAAATCAACAGAGCTCTTCAATCAGCTAGTGGCACCGACAATTGGCCAAAAAGCTATTTACTTGCCTTCGACTTCGCCAGCCAATCGTGCCACACAGGCGAAACCAATTTTCATGGCTCGTTGGTCTTTAGTTAAACAAGCACTTGAGGGTCAGGCTGTCCAATGAGACAGCTTTTTTATTGACAGTTTTCACAATGTTTTTATTTTCACAAATGTATGCTATATTGAGTTTGTAAATTTTTGTACAAACTAATACAAAAATCGAAATAAACTACCTAAAAAGAGGTCGGAGACAAAAATGAAAGCAGCTCTTGTTCGAGAAAAAAATGATGGATTTGTTGATTTAGTAGATGACTGGGAGCCTCGTAAACTGGCTTTTGGTGATGCTTTGGTCGATGTTGAATACTGTGGTTTATGCCACACGGATTTGCATTGTGCAAGCGGAGATTTTGGTGATCCTAATACCATGGGAACGCGCAACGGCAGTTGGCGCCGTGTTATCGGTCATGAAGGTGTCGGTATTGTTTCTAAACTTGGTGAAGGTGCGGATCAGTATTTGAAAGTCGGTGACCGTGTTTCAATTGCTTGGTTCTATGATGCTTGTGGTGTGTGTGATTATTGTGTTTCAGGCAATGAGACGTTCTGCCGTAAGGTAAGAAATTCTGGCTATACTGTTGATGGTGCGATGGCTCAACAAGTTGTTGTGAACGCAAAATATGCAGTGAAGGTGCCATCCGATTTGGATCCAGCGGCTGCTTCTTCCATCACGTGTGCCGGTGTCACGATGTATAAAGCATTGAAAGTCGGTGAGACGAAGCCTGGTCAGTGGGTATCAGTCCATGGTGCTGGCGGACTTGGCAACCTAGCTGTTCAATATGCACATAATGTTTTCGGCGCGCACGTTGTTGCTATTGATGGCAACCCTGATAAATTGGAAGCCGCTAAAGAAAACGGTGCCGATATTATTGTTAATCGCAAAACTGAAGATGTCGTTGCTAAAGTTAACAAATTAACTGGTGGTGTTCATAATGCCCAAGTAACGGCTGTCAATGATGCAGCCTTCTCTCAAGCTGTTAACGTTCTTCGCCCATTGGGCAAACTAGTTGCCGTTGCATTACCTCAAGGCGATATGGCTTTGAATATTGCTAAGACAGTCTTAGATGGTATTGAAGTTCGCGGTTCTTTGGTTGGCACACGTGCAGATTTGAAAGAAGCCTTCCAGTTTGGCGCTGAAGGCAAAGTCACACCAATCGTTGAAAAAGTTGATTTGAAAGATATTAATGATGTGATTGAAGAGATGAAAGAAGGTAAAATTACCGGACGTAAAGTCTTTGATTTTACTCATATGTAAATCTAAAAAGAATGATTAAAAAAGCTCTGGTGATTTCTTGCCAGAGCTTTTTATTTTATTTCAATCGTGAAGATTTCGGCGTTTTCCAGGTAGAGGTTATTTAAATTCTGCATTAGTAAAATTAACCAGCCAAAAGCTAGCCCAAATGAAATGATTTCAAAAGCCGTTAGCGACAGGTAATGAACCCACTGAAACAAGATTTCCGATAAGGCTAGCAAGCCGGCAAAACCATAGGCTGTTAGCAGAAATTCTCTTGTAATACCTGGCAGCAACCAGCGAATACCAATAATTATCAGTAGAATAAATGCAACAAGCAGATTGGATGTCCACCAATGCAGCTGATGCAGCCAATCGATGGCGCGATTATTTTGAAAAACACCGACTAACCCGAAGGCGATTGACGAGCCTGTCAGCAAAATCCGTAGAATCCGTGTTTGAATTGTGATGAATTTAGGAATTAAAGACAGCAGTGAAAAAATATAATCAATCAAAGTCAGCATAATCGAGGCTGAAAAAATGAGGGTGAAATTAAACTGCCACCAGTTGTTTGATAGATTAGAACCGAGGTAGGAGAAATTAATTTGCCACCAATTTTGCTGTTTATTTGTAATCATGGATAAAAAGATGCCGCCCACTAAGGTCAAAATCAGCGTAGTCGTGATTGTAGAGAAATTAATCGATAATGCAGCATTCATCATTAAATAACAGGAAATGCCCACAAAACCGGCTATTAAGGCTGAACTGGTATAACGATCAAGCATGACGCCATGGAAGGCTAAATCGATGAAATAAAAGCAGAATGAAGTGATTGAGAAGTTCAAAATCGTAAATGCGATTGATAATGTCAGAACGGATCGAATTTTGCTCCAAAGGCTGGCCATGACTAATTGTTTGCCGCCTAACAGAAGCAGCGCAGCTAAAAAGACAACAAAACCAAAGACGACAGCTAGATAGATGGTTATTTGACTGATCGAATTTCCACCTGATAGTTTAACGTAACGTGTTTTTTGAATGAAAAAGTTGATTAGTGCAACAACGCCAGCCAACAGAGCAGGCAGCATAAACCATCGCAGTGATTGTGTCTGACTATTGGCTTTTTCAGGCTTTGGCTGAATAATGATTCGGTCACGATCAATTTGAGCCAGCAATTCATCACCGTAATTCAGGGACAATTTATCCAAAGCTTTCTTTGGAATTGAAATATGTATTTGCTGATTTTCTACCACGCACTAATTCTAAACTATTTATGACTTCATTTAGGCTCAGGATGAGGCGTGCCCGATTCCTTTTATCAAGCTTTTTTGAAAATTTGGACGATTAGCTGACTTTTGATAGACTAAAAGTGTAGAATATTTAAGTTCGGATGGATACCCAAGTGGCTGAAGGGGTCGGTCTAGAAAACCGATAGGTCGTGTATGCGGCGCGAGAGTTCGAATCTCTCTCCATCCATATTGATATGTTGACAAGGCACTTTAACCGTACGGTTGAGCGCTTTTATTTTTACTGATTGACATTCAAAGTTCCGTTTACTACTTTGCCTTGTTTTTGCAACTGTTGAAGTCGGTCATATATAAATTTGCTTAGTACTATGGCAACCTTCATTACACACAGTTCAACCTCTGTCTTTTTGTTGGCTAAACGTTTTATGTTGATCTGACCGTAATCAGCATCAACTCGAGTTATGAGATTTCAATGTGATATATCTGGAATCTGATAGTTAAATTTAAAATTGGCTCCTTTGAGGATATACAAAAACGATCTGCCTTGTGATCCCAGTGCCCAGGTAGATCGTCTTTGCCAGTATCTAGTTTTCGGATATTGTCATCATGCTATTGATAAATTTAGGTGATTTAATTTCGTTAACTAGTGCAGTTGTATAATCCTGATAGCCGATAATTGATTCGCTATTTTGGTTTGTTAGCACAACATCGGTTCCGAGTGAATAGTCATCCGTTTCTGGACGGGAATACTCAAAATTGACAGCTGGAGCAAAAAAGGTCCATGGGAATTGGGCATTTTCTTTGAGATATCGATAGGCTTTTTCAAAATTAATTGAAGGTGTCCTCATAAATCCTAAATTATCGTAGATTTTGCCGGTCCTCGAGTCGTCCGTATATAAATGGCCAGCAGAGCCCACTACTAATAATCTAGTCTGAGATCCATTTAATATCGAGACCAGATGCTGAGCTACGTCAATATGCTTTTTCTCATCACCTATGGGAAAACCGATTGCATTGATGAGGATATCTAAATCGGATACATCCTTTTTTGAAATATCGAAAATATCCCGCTTCTGATAGGGCACATTTTTTACTAATTTCTTAGGGTGCCGAACAAAAGCCGTGACATCCATACCTGCTTGTAAACATTTGTCGGTGATGAGACTACCAGACTTGCCGCTTGCAGCAATAATTCCAACTTTCATGAATTGCCTCTTTCTTTTTCATTTCTCTTAGCAAGTTACTTTAAACTTCTATTTTCAATAAAATCAATGTGTAAATCACGTTCTTTAAACAGCCAGCGATTATCTTTTTTTATCAAGGTGTCCTCATATCGGATATACATGACCATTAGACTCTTTGCGTCTTTTCCCTCGTTTTTAATATGATGCGCAATTGTGTAAACGTAGGCCTTGGCCTCATTTTCGTTTTTGATTGTGATTTTCTTTTGGCCGATAAAATGGAAGGTTTTTTCGTATTGGTTTAGTCCCGAAAAACCATCTAGTAAAGCTTGGGATCCTGAAATAATTTGCGGGTCATTCGGTTTTCCAGGGAAATAAACAGCTGTTTTTGCATCATCAGTAAATAAAGCCAACTGGGAATCGGCCTGTCTGGTGTCGGCAAAAGTTGCGTAATCATCAATTAAATTTTCTATTTCTTGAGTATCGTTCATAGCCAGTGCCTCTTAAGATTTTGATTTCTAAAATTTATTATCATTTTCCAAATGACAAATTGATGCTAGCATGCTAGAGTTGGTCTAGTGCAAGAGAAAAAAGAGATCATGACTAGTAAAGTTGAAAAAAATAGATATATTGGAGACGTATCAGCAGAATTCGGGCTTAGTATTTATGCTCTACGATATTATGAAAAAATCGGTTTATTAAACGTTCCTAGAGATGAGAACGGCATCCGTTTATTTGATGCTGATAATCTAGCGCGTGTGGATGCGATTGTGCACTATCGGCGAGCTGGTTTAACAATTAAACAAATTCAACATATTTTTGTGACTCCCGATCAGGATGAACAGCATCTACAAATTCTTTTCAAAGCCAAGCGGGATCTGAATCAGAAGATATCTGATTTGATGGAGACAATGAAATATTTGAATTTCAAAATAGATTATCATCAAACACATTTAAATGAAAAAGAAAGCCACACGCGATAAGCGATATAGGCCAGTTTCGATTTGTTGCTTACTCTTTGGGCGCTAATTTATCAATGTAACACTTGCTTTATTGATCGTATTCCTTGTTTATTCACTTAGGTGGCAGCGTCTCTTGATTGCTTGAATCAAAACGCTTATAAATAAAAGAAAGAAGGCATGATGAAAAATCCCAAAACGAGACGTCAACTCTATATTGCGGCCGATTCTGTTTGTGCCGTAGCTTTTTTCTATATGCTGATCATGGGAACTGTGACTTTTGTAAGAGCTTATATGCATGGACATAGCGTGGCTTTGTCAGCGATTTACGTGATTGCTGCTTTGCTGGCACTTTATTGGACAGCTAAAAATTTAAAACGGGATTTCAAAATGAATCACCATTAAATTCTGCAATTATCCCGAGGAAAGCATGTATTCTATTGGCATCGCCTTCAATGATTGTTAAAGTTAAAATATGGCTATACCGTTGGTAACGAGGAGAAGCTAGACGCTTGTATAAGGAGAAATAATGGAATTAGCAGAAGCAAAAAAGAGTATTGGGAATATGCAAAGCCGGATTGACGGTTTTAGGGGGTCTCTTTGACCTTGATGCCTTAGATGCATCAATTGCAGATAATGAAGATAAAATGAGCCAGTTGGATTTTTGGAATGATAACGAAGCCGCTCAAAAAGTTATTGATGAAACAAACGTTTTAAAGGATAGACGCGACTCTTTTCTCAGTTTAGATAAACAAGTCCAGGATTTGACAGCATTGATCGAATTGCTATCCGAAGAGGATGATCCGGAAATGCATGCTGAACTGGAAAATGGTATTGAAAAAACAGAAAAAGATTTACAGGCATACAATCTTCAACAACTGCTAACCGGTAAGTATGATGCCAATAATGCGATTTTGGAAATTCATCCCGGCGAAGGCGGTACTGAATCTGCAGACTGGGCCGGCAATCTCTATCGCATGTATACGCGTTGGGCACAATCACATGATTTTAAAGTGGAAGTAACTGATTACCAGTCTGGTGATGTAGCCGGTCTCGCTTCAGCAACTTTGCGAATTATTGGTCATAATGCATATGGTTTTTTGCGCAGTGAAAAAGGCGTTCATCGTTTTGTGAGAATCAGTCCTTTTGACTCTGCTGGCCGCCGGCACACTTCTTTTGTGTCGATTGATGTCATGCCGGAATTAGATGACGATGAGATTGAAATTGAAATTCGTCCTCAGGACATCAAAATGGATGTTTATCGTTCAGGTGGAGCTGGTGGGCAAAATGTCAATAAAGTTTCCACTGCTGTACGGCTGACCCATTTGCCGACTGGTATTGTTGTCGCTTCTCAAGTAGAACGTACACAATATGGCAACCGTGATATTGCAATGAAAATGCTGAAAGCCAAACTCTACGAGATAGAGGAACAGAAACGTGCTGAAGAACATGCGAAAATTTCTGGCACGAAGTTAGAGGTCGCTTGGGGATCACAAATCCGTTCGTACGTTTTTCAACCTTACCGCATGGTTAAGGATTTACGATCAGGTTATGAAACAGGCGATACTGACGGCGTCATGGATGGGAATTTAGATCCGTTCATAAACGCCTATTTGCAATGGCAATTAGCCGAAAAAAATCCTGACTAGTTTGCATCTCTGAAACATATGAGACCCTATTTTGTGGTATCTTTTATGTGCGGAGGCATTCGTTCCCGCACATGAAAACTGAATATTAATAAGACACAAGGAGTTTCATAATTATGAGGAAATGGTTATTGAGTTTACTTGCGTTGGTTGCTATTAGCGGTGCGTCATTGACGAGCGTTAATCATGGTACAAGCGCCTTCGCAGCTTCTAAGTCAAAGTTGACTGGAAAGGTCTTAGCTGTTGGTTCAACAGCGCTTCAACCCCTTGCCGAGCAGATCGGCGAGCGCTTTTCAAGTGCACATCCTGCAGTACAGGTTACCGTGCAAGGTGGTGGATCCGGTGCTGGCTTGACACAAGTTCAAGCTGGTTCGGTCCAAGTAGGTAATTCTGATGTTTTTGCTGAAGAAAAGGATGGTATTGATGCCAGTGTTTTAGTTGACCACAAAGTCGCAGTTGTTGGAATTGCACCAGTGGTTAACTCAGATGTAAGTGTTCGAAGTCTGACGAAGAGTCAATTAAAAGATATTTTTACAGGAAAAGTTACAAATTGGAATCAGGTTGGTGGAAAAGACGAGAAGATTGTCCTGATTAACCGAGCAGCTGGTTCTGGTACGAGAGCTGTTTTTGAAAAAGCTGTGCTGGGAGATGCCACTGCAGCAACGGCTCAGGAACAAGATTCTAATGGTACGGTTCAAAAAATAATTTCAACAACACCAGGTTCTATCTCATATTTAGCTTTTGGCTACATTAAGGGACAGACTGGTCTTAGGGCTTTGAAATTAAAGAAAATTGCACCAACAGCTAAAAATGTGCGCACGAATAAGTGGCCAATCTGGGGATATGAGCATATGTATACCCGGGGCAAAGCCAAGGGTGCTACAAAAGCCTTTATCAGTTATTTTCATAAAAAAAGTGTCAAAGGCATCATTCGTCAATTAGGTTATATTCCGCTTTCTGACATGAAAGTGACTAAAGACGCAGATGGTGTGGTAACAACTAAGTAACAATTATCCGGGGGCCGGCCCCGGACTACATAACTATGACTAGAAAAAAACTTTTGACAAGAATCGGTATCATCGCAATCGTTGTTTTAGCACTATATTACGGGTCGACCCACCGCGGCCTGACCAGTAATTCTGCTGTCTCGCCTAATGCGACGACTAAAAATATCTTGATCGTAGGCTCAACGGCGCTGCAGCCTTTAGCAGAACGCGCCGGTGCCGAATATGAAAAAGCCAATCGCAACACCCAAATTACTGTTCAAGGTGGTGGATCCGGTGCTGGCTTGACACAGGTAGCAGCAGGTTCTGTGCAAATAGGCAATTCCGATATTTTCGCGGAAAATAGTGACGGAATCGATACCAGCAAGATCGTTGGCCATAAAGTTGCTGTGGTGGGCATAGCCCCAGTGGTCAATAAAGGCGTGGGCCTTAAGAATTTAACATCAACTCAGTTGCAGGATATTTTTACAGGCCGCGTGACAAACTGGAAACAGCTTGGGGGCCCAAATCTCACGATTACAGTGGTCAATCGTTCAGCTGGTTCGGGAACGAGATCGGTTTTTGAAGGAGCGGTGTTAGCCGGACAAGCTGCCACCAAAGCACAGGAACAAGACTCGAACGGCACGGTACAAAAGATTGTTTCTGCGACTCCGGGCGCTATTTCGTACCTAAGTTTCAGCTATATGTCTGCTCAGAATATACAAGCTTTGGATATCAACGGTGTTAGTCCGACCAGAAGCAATGTCGAAACTAATAGATGGCGAATTTGGGGTTATGAGTTTATGTATACACATGGCAAAGCACAAGGTGAGACTCGCCGTTTTATTACATTTTTCCAATCCAAGAGAATTCAGCAGGGCATTGTGCAGCAGCTCGGTTACATTCCGCTAGCTGGCATGAAGGTTGATAAAAATGCGCAAGGAAAGGTTTCGGACAGATAAGCTATGCCAAGAAGAAACAACAAGAGTAATCAGGATCCAATCAGGGAATCATTATTAAGAAAGTCTATTTCAGCTAAAAAAGACAAATTTGGGAGTCGTCTGAGTCTTTCGGCACTGGCTCTCATTAGTCTTGTTGTCTTATCTATTTTCTTCTTTGTTGTCAGCCGGGGCTTGATGACCTTCACTTTAGACCATATCAACCCCTTCAGGTTTATTTTCGGCACTGTCTGGAATCCAACGGCACCTGATGCACAAGGGAACTTGCAATTTGGCGCGTTGCCGATGATTGTCGGTTCTTTTCTTGTTACTTTTCTCAGTGCACTTGTTGCCACACCATTTGCAATTGCCACTTCTTTATTTATGGTTGAACTCCAACCAACGCTAGGCAAAAAAATTATGCAGCCCGTCGTTGAATTATTGGTTGGTATTCCTTCTGTTGTGTATGGCTTTATTGGCCTCACCATAGTGGTGCCATTTTTACGCAGCATTTTTGGTGGTTCTGGATTTGGTATTTTAGCAGGCACGATTGTCCTGTTTGTTATGATTCTGCCGACAATTACATCAATGACTGTTGATGCGCTAAAAAATGTTCCCAATCATTATCAGGAGTCTGCACTTGCGATCGGTGCAACACGCTGGCAGATGATTTATAAAGTCATTTTGAGGGCAGCAACACCCGGAATCCTGACGGCTATTGTATTTGGCATGGCTCGTGCGTTTGGTGAGGCATTAGCTGTGCAAATGGTTGTCGGCAACGCGGCGATTATGCCAACTGGTTTGATGAATTCTGCTTCAACGCTTACTTCTGTGTTGACTCAAGGAATCGGCAATACTGCCGACGGCTCTGTGCAAAACGATGTTTTATGGACTTTAGCGATGCTGCTATTGATCATGTCTCTTATCTTTAATCTGGTTATTCGGATGATTGGAAAAAGGACAAATATTTCTCGAGGAGCGAAATAATGAATACGAAGTCAACAAATAAGATTGCTATCGTGACGATTTATTTTATTTCGGCTCTAGTAGTTGTTATTCTAGCAGCTTTACTGGTGTCGATTCTTGGCAGAGGGCTGCCAAACGTCAGTTGGCATTTTTTGACTAGCCACTCATCTGCTTTTACAGCCGGCGGTGGTATTTCTGATCAACTGTTTAATTCCTTTTATCTCTTGATATTGTCGATGCTGATCTCTTTGCCCATTGCTTTGGGTTCAGCAATTTATTTAAATGAATTTGCTAATCAGCAATCAGAGTTTATTTCGATTTTTCGTTCTGCAATCGAAGTTTTGAGTTCCCTCCCATCGGTAGTAGTTGGCTTGTTTGGCTTCTTACTCTTTGTTTTAAAGTTTCATTTTGGGTTTTCTGTTTTATCCGGCGCGGTTGCCCTCACTTTTTTTAATCTGCCTCTTTTGACCAGCTCCATTGAAAATTCGCTAGCTGCTATTCCAAATCTTCAAAGAGAAGCAGGCCTGGCTTTGGGCCTTTCAAAATGGGAAACGACTGGCAAAGTGATTTTGCCGGCCGCTGTTCCTTCGATCGTGACTGGTATTGTTTTGGCAGCTGGACGTGTTTTTGGTGAAGCGGCTGCTTTACTGTTTACAGCAGGCCAATCGGCTCCACAATTAAATTGGCTAAATTGGAATCCTTTTGATTCCAATAGCCCTTTGAATCCAATGCGGCCAGCTGAAACTTTAGCCGTACATATTTGGAAAGTTAATTCCGAAGGTACGATGCCGGATGCAGCTCGAATTTCCGCTGGTGCGTCTGCTGTGCTGATTATCATGGTTCTGATTTTTAATCTGTTGGCGAGATACCTAGGAAGTAAATTGTACAAGAAAATGACATCGGGATCGGCGAGGTGATCATGGCTAAATCAAAAACACCTGCAATTAATTATGTGAAAGATATAAAAAAACTGATTCGCTTGGATAATCCGGATAGTTACATTTCCGAACCTGATCCCGCGAGACATGAAGTAGCTTTGAAAACTGAAAATGTTTCAGTTTTCTATGGGGATAATCAGGCCTTAACAGATGCGAATCTCGCTTTTGAGCGTTTTAAAATTACGACTTTAATTGGGGCATCCGGCTCAGGGAAGTCTACTTTTCTGCGTTCTTTGAATCGTATGAACGATGGTGTTGCTCGTGTGACGGGCAAAATTATGTATCGTGGGTTAGACCTGAATTCTCCGGATGTTGATGTTTACGAAGTGCGTCGACATATTGGCATGGTTTTTCAGATGCCCAATCCCTTCGCAAAGTCTATTTATAATAACATTGCATTCGCTTTGACGCAGCGGAAAAAATATAGCAAAGAACAGTTAGACGAAATTGTCGAATCGGCCTTAAAGCAAGCTGCTTTGTGGGATCAAGTGAAAGATGACTTGCAGAAATCAGCGCTTGAATTGTCAGGCGGGCAGGCTCAAAGGCTGGTCATTGCGCGTGCGCTTGCATTGAAACCTGATATTTTATTGATGGATGAACCAACCAGCGCTTTGGATCCAAAATCGACGATGCAGATTGAAGAGACGATGATGGAATTAAAGAAAAAGTACACGATTATCGTTGTCACACACAATATGCAGCAGGCTGCCCGGATTGGTGATTACACGGCTTTCTTTCATTTGGGCAAAGTCATTGAATTCGATTTAACAAGAAAAATCTTTACGAGACCAAAAGTCAAATTGACGGATGATTATGTTTCGGGGAATTTTGGCTGATGGCAGACGAAAAATATCTATTAACAACTGAACATGTCAAGCTTTTCTACGGTGAAAAAGAAGTACTGCATGATATTAGTCTTCATTTTCCAAAAACAGGTATCACGGCTTTAATCGGACCATCTGGGTCCGGAAAATCAACATATCTTCGTGCAATAAATCGTATGCATGATTTGACGCCTGGTGTTCGTGTGGAAGGCAAGTTTTTATTTCACGGGCAGGATATTTACGCCGATAATGTCGATTTGGTTGATTTACGCAAGCGTATCGGGATGGTCTTTCAGCAGCCGACGCCTTTTCCATTCAGTGTTTATGAGAACGTTGCTTTCGGACTTAAATTAGGAAAAAAAATGCCGAAACACGAATTGGATGAGGAAGTTGAAAAGGCGCTCACACAGGCCGGTGTCTGGAATGAGGTCAAGGATCGTTTGGGTGCCAATGCCTTGGGTTTATCTGGCGGCCAGCAGCAGCGTGTCAGTGTGGCACGTGTGTTGGCGACCAAACCGGATATCTTGTTGCTAGACGAGCCAACCAGCGCTTTGGATCCAATCTCCAGCCGTGTGGTTGAAGACTCGTTGCTGGATTTACGCGATCATTATTGTTTAATTATTGTGACGCATAACATGCAGCAGGCTGCTCGTATCAGCCAGACAACGGCCTTTTTAAATGAAGGGCGATTGGTCGAAGTAGGCAATACTCGTGATATTTTCCTGGATCCTAAAGAAAAGGAAACTCAGGATTATGTGAGCGGCCGTTTTGGATAAAATGAATAGAAAAGGAGATGATGGGGAATGAGCCGAATTTTTGACATCGAAATGGAAGATTTGGACGACCAGTTCCGCAGCATGGGGAAGATGGTTGCACGGACGATTGATAAATCAGTCGTGGCTTTTATGGCACATGATACCAAGGCCGCTGATGAAATTATTAATCGTGATCATGAGATTAACGAACGCGAGTCTGCTATTGAAAAAAAGACTTTTGAAATGATTGCGTTGTATCAGCCTGTGACAACCGATTTACGTGAAGTCGTGACTATCTTAAAAGCTGTTTCTGTTCTTGAAAGGATGGGCGATTATGCACGCGATATTGCACAATCGACCATTCGTATTCATCACCGGCAGAATGGCGATCGCAGAATGCCTGCGATTGAAAGAAAAATTTCTGAGATGGGCTTGATGGCAACAAGAACTGTCGATGAAATACTGGATGCCTATGTTTCTGATTCGATTGATGATGCTCAAAAGGTTGCCACGCACTCGCAGCATGTTGGCCAGCTATCATCAACGATTCGAAAAGATATTTTGGCTTCCATGAAGGATGATGCTGACACAGTTGATACTGGCGCTGATTACTTAGTGGTAGTTGGTTATCTTAAGCGGACCGCTGATCATGCGACTGATATTGCCGAGTGGCTGGTCTACAAGAGAAGCGGCAAAATTGTGGAATTAAATCCGGGATCTTCCAGTTTTATTTAAGGAGAAGTACCAATATGCATTTTGTTTATAGGCTGATTGTCAATACATTAATTTTTGTTGTGTTTCACTATTTGTTTCCTAATGCTCTGACAGTTAAAGATTGGACAGCTGCAATCGTAGCAGCGATCGTCCTTGCTTTATTGAATACCTTTTTAAAACCTTTGCTGCATATTGTGTCCTTTCCGATCACAATTTTGACGCTTGGCTTTTTTAGTATTGTTATCAATATGGTTGTTTTAGCCGTTGACGATGCTTTAGTTTCTGGCGTGACGATTCATGGTTGGGGCTGGGTATTTGTACTGAGTTTGATTTTTAGTTTTGCACAAAGTTGGATCACAAGTACTGAGAAAGTGAGGTAAAAAATGGATGAACAAATAACAGTTACGGTTAAAGATTTGGTACAGAATACTGCGTTGCGTGTAGTTTGGGGAGAAGATGATTTGGACCGGCCGATCACGGTTCCTGATATTGCGCGTCCCGGTTTGCAATTAACGGGATTTTTGGATTACTTCGAACCAAAACGCGTGCAGTTATATGGTGTTAATGAGACGGAATATGCTAAGACGATGTCGCATGAGCAGAAAATGTATGTTTTTAAAAAAATGTCAACGCCATTGACTCCGGCTTTTGTTGTCTCAACTGATCTGCAAGTCCCTGATGAATTGATTGATGCCGCTAAGGCCGCAAAAATTCCAGTTTTGACCAGCTCCTTAACTTCGTCTAGACTACTGTCGAATATGACTTATTATTTAGGTGCTCAGTTATCGGAAAGAAAAGCTGTCCATGGCGTGCTGATCGATATCAACGGCATAGGTGTGTTATTGACGGGTGACCCTGGAATTGGGAAAACTGAAGCTGCTTTGGAACTGATTCAACAAGGAAAAGCTCGTTTGATTGCTGATGACCGGGTTGATATATACGCCGAAGATGAACAGCGTCTAGTGGGGGCTCCTTCTGAAGTTCTCGCCAATTTGATGGAGGTACGCGGTATTGGTATTATCGATGTTCTTCAAACATATGGTGCCGCTGCAATTCGTGACCATACAACGATTGTGCTGAATATCGATTTAAAGCGTTCTAATGAGAAAGTGTCAAACTTTGATCGCTTGGGTGACGGCGGTGCTAGTTTTGAAATTCTTGGGATAAAAATTCCCAAAATGGAGTTGCCGGTTACTTCTGGGCGTAATACAGCCAGCGTGATTGATGCGGCGGCTTTGAAGTATCGTACCGAACGGATGGGTTTTGACGCATTATCCACATTAGAAGAACGCCAGCGCAAGCTGATTAAGGAAAATGAAGTCCATGACCAGCAAAACAACTAAAATAGCCGTCATTGGTGCTGGATCTTGGGGCACGGCTCTGGCTTCAACATTCTCTGGCAACGGCAATCAAGTGATGCTTTGGGGCCATAATGCTAATGATGTTGACGAAATCAATCGTTCTCATCACAATAGCCGTTATTTAAAAGATGCTCTTTTAGATGATAAGCTGCAGGCGAGCACTGATCTAGCAGCAGCGTTAAATGGCGCTGAAATTGTTTTATTTGTCGTACCAACGGTAGCAATTCGTGAGGTCGCACGTGAAGTTGGGAAACTTTTGTCTTTGACTGCCCCTGATGCATTTTTCGGCCATGCAATAAAAGGTATTGAGGTTGATTCTAATAAACGTATTAGTCAGATGATTTGCGAAGAAATGCCATTGTTAAATGAGAGCGATTTATTTTTTATTTCCGGTCCTTCACATGCTGAATCGGTGATTCGGCATGCGATCACTTTGGTAGCTGTTGCAAGTGCTAATAAAGGAAATGCACAAAAAGTTCAACAGGCATTATCCAATTCGTTTTTCCGTGTTTATACAAATTCTGACTTACCGGGTTCGGAGTATGCTGCGGCCCTGAAAAATGTGCTTGCGATTGCTGGGGGCATACTACAAGGCTTAGGAATGGCTGACAATACACAAGCAGCCTTGATTACACGTGGATTAGCAGAAATGCGTCGTTTGGGTATCGTTTTAGGCGGCCAGTCAGCCACTTTTGATGGTCTAGCCGGTCTCGGTGATTTGATTGTGACTGCTACTTCAGCCAATTCTCGCAATTTTCGCGCAGGTGTCGCATTGGCCGGTAACAAAAACATAGAACAAGTTCAAAAAGAGATGGGTATGGTCATCGAAGGCGTTCGAACAGCTAAAGCGGTAGACCAATTGTCAAAAAATAACAAAATTAGTATGCCAATTAGCCAGTCTGTCTACAAAATTCTCTATGAAAATGCGAAAATAGAAGATGTTGTTGCCGATCTAATGAATCGACCACTGATTTCGGAGGAATAATCGAGATGCTTAAAAAAGTTAAAAAGGCCGTGATTCCAGCAGCCGGTTTGGGAACGCGTTTTTTGCCGGCTACAAAAGCCTTGGCCAAGGAGATGCTGCCAATTGTCGATACACCGACAATTCAATTCATTGTTGAAGAAGCAATCAAATCTGGTATTGAAGATATTTTGATTGTCGATGGTAAATCAAAACGGTCTATCGAAGACCATTTTGATTCCAATGCTGAACTTGAAGATAACCTTTCTGCAAAGGGTAAGGATAAACTACTCAAACTGGTTCAGGACACAACTGATTTGAATATTTACTTTATTCGTCAATCGCATCCGCGTGGCCTTGGGGATGCTGTCTTAAAGGCCAAATCATTTATTGGTGATGAACCATTTGTTGTGATGCTGGGTGATGATTTGATGACGGATGAAGTGCCCTTGACTCGTCAGCTGATCGACCGCTATAACGAAACTGAACAATCGACACTAGCCGTGATGCAGGTACCTCACGAAGAGACTTCCAAGTACGGTGTGATTGATCCTGCTAAAGAAGTTAAACCGGGTTTGTTTGAGGTGAAAAACTTTGTTGAGAAACCGCGTCCGCAAGATGCACCTTCTGATTTGGCGATTATTGGACGTTACTTGTTTACGCCGACAATCTTTGAAGAACTGGAAAACACGATGCCAGGTAAAGGCAACGAAATTCAGTTAACCGATGCGATTGAGTCTTTGAATCACAAAGAGCATGTATACGCTCATCAA
The DNA here is from genome assembly GCF_047725585.1 of Oenococcus sp. NCBI lineage: Bacteria > Bacillati > Bacillota > Bacilli > Lactobacillales > Lactobacillaceae > Oenococcus > Oenococcus sp. Next base: position 36,347 of record NZ_JBDNNF010000005.1, read on the forward strand.
TTTACAGGTAAAAGGTATGATATCGGTTCTAAAATCGGTTTCTTGGAAACAAATATTGAGTTTGGATTAGTTCATCCGGATACTGGTGACGAGCTTCGTAAGTATATCAAAGAGCTTGCAAAGACTCTGTAAAGTTTGCCATATCTGTCATTGATCGTCCGTTAGGACGATTTTTTATATATTTGAGCAAATGACAGCTCTGTGATAAACTAACAAATAGTAAGCAGGAGATTTTATGGCACAGAAATATGATGTGATCATTATTGGTGCAGGCCCAGCAGGCATGGCAGCAGCTACATACGCCAGCCGAGCTAATTTATCGGTTCTCATGATCGATAAGGGCATCTACGGCGGACAAATGAATGATACGGCCGAAGTTGAAAATTACCCTGGTTTTGATTCTATTTTGGGTAATGAATTGGCGGAAAAAATGTATGCCAGTTCGACGCGTTTTGGTGCTGAATATGTTTTTGGCGAAGTCGAGAATGTGATTGACCATGGTGCCAGCAAATTGGTTGTGACTGACGACGAACAGTATGAAACCAAGGTTGTTGTCGTTGCCAGTGGCGCTACACATCGTCATTTATCAGTGCCTGGCGAAGAGGAGTATGCCGGCCGCGGGGTTTCCTACTGTGCTGTTTGTGATGGTGCCTTCTTTAAGGGCGAACAAGTAACGGTTATTGGCGGTGGTGATTCAGCGATTGAAGAAGCGACTTACTTAGCTAATTTGGCTAAACAGGTGACAATTGTTCATCGCCGTGATACGCTTCGTGCCTCTAAAATTGCTCAAAAACGAGCCTTTGATAAAGCAAATATCGATTTTTCTTGGAATAAGGAGACAAGAGAAATTTTGGGTGATGGCGAAAAAGTAACAGGTATTCGCGTGTTTGATAAGGACAAGCAGGAAGAATCGATTATTAAAAGCGATGGTGTCTTCATTTATGTCGGGATTACGCCTAATACGCAAGGCTTAGAGAAATTGGGCATCTTAGATGACAAGGGCTGGGTGCTGACTGACGAGAATATGCAGACGAAAGTGAACGGTGTTTTTGCTGTTGGCGATGTCCGCAAGCCTTCCATTCGTCAAATTGCTTCAGCAGTTGGCGATGGTGCTGTCGCCGGCAAATTACTGTTTGATTACATTCAAACTTTGACCGATTCGCAGGTTAAGGCTTGAGGCTGATGATATAATTTGACTTAGCATGAAAATTAAGGTTATTTCGTTTGGCTATAAATACGAAAATATGCCAAAAGCATCTTTTGTTTTTGACCTACGTTTCCTAAAAAACCCATATTGGCAGCCTGGTATGCGTACTTTGAGCGGTTTGGATCAGGCTGTTTTTGATTTTGTCATGTCAGCTGCCGGCTCTGAGGATTTTTATCAGCAGCTCAAGCAGATGGTCGGCCTGGCTTTAAAATTAGCTCAGGCTAAAGAGGCGGCTGGCGGCCATGTCGCTGATGAAGTAACGATTGCCTTTGGCTGTACCGGTGGCCAACATCGTTCAGTTGCTTTTGCCCAAAGATTGGGTCAAGATTTAGCTGCTGAAGGATATGACGCAGCCATTTGTCATCGGGATTTAGCAAAATCTCAAAAACGCGAGATCGCGCGGCTAAAAGAGGAGACCAAAGCATGAGTACTGGCAAAAAAAGAAATGTCGTCGTGATTGGCGGAGGCTCCGGATTACCGGTTATTTTACGTCCTCTGCGCGATTGCAATGTCGAAGTGACTGCCGTTGTGACCGTGGCTGACGATGGCGGTTCGTCAGGTGTGATACGAAACTTTATGAATATTGTGCCGCCTGGAGATATTCGCAATGCGCTGGTTTCTTTGTCATTATTGCCGGATGATTTTTTGAAGATTTTCCAATATCGTTTTGAATCTTCTGATGAGTTTTTTAAAAATCATGCTCTAGGAAATTTAATTATTGCGGCCATGACGGAAATGTCTGGTGATATTTTCGGTGCCGTTCAAAAGTTGGGCCGTTTCATGATGATTTCCGGTAAGGTCTATCCCGTGGCCACAGATCCCTTGGTGCTGCACGCTGCTTTTACAGATGGCACACAGGGCAGCGGCGAACATGAGATTACAGTTGCTCACAAAGTGATTGAGCATCTATCAATCACGACGGAGAATGGCGAACAGCCGACACCAACATCCGAAGTTCTTTTGGCGATTGACCATGCCGACATGATTGTGTTCGGGCCAGGCTCTCTATATACATCAATTCTGCCTAACCTTGTGATTCCATCTGTTGGCAAAGCGGTTAAGGCTAGTCCGGCAAAAAAGGTTTATATTGCCAATATCATGACGCAAAAAGGTGAAACAGACCATTACACGGATGCCAGCCATATCAAAGCTATCTACCACAATGTGACGGATGGGATTATTGATTATGTTTTGACAAACACAGCGGTTGTGCCGGAAGATTATATTGACTTTCAAAAGTGGGATGAGATTTCGACACAAGTCAAAGTGGATCTGGTCGAAGACAAAAAACTCGGTGTCACGCCGATTACCGGAGATTTTTTGGAATTACGCGATCAAGGCGCCTTTCATGACGGTCAGAAAATTGCCGAGAAACTGCTTCAAATCCTTGATGGCAAAGTCTGATGACCTTTACGCAAGCTGTTAAAAAAGAACTTTCAATTCTGCCGATTAGTCTGGATACTGCCAAATCCGAACTATCGGCGGTTTTGCGCTTAAACGGGATTTATCATCTTGGCGGCAGCCGGCACAATACGCTGGAAATTCAGACACAGAATCCGGCGAGTGCCAGACGAACCTACCAATTGCTCGCACAATGCTATCAGGCCGATATCCAGACCAATATTGAGCAGGGACGGTCTTTCAAACAGGCCAGTCGCCATCGTTATGGTGTGATCATTATGACGGATGCTGATACAATTTTGGCCGATTTAAAGCTAGATCCCTTTTCTGCTTCGCGTCTGGTGCCGCGGACTTTTCTGGATACACAGGCAAAAAAACAAGCTTTTTTACGAGCGGCTTTTTTATCTACTGGATCAGTTAATGCGCCGCATTCCAAAAATTATCACTTGGAAATTGCTTCAGCCGATGAGGATTTAATCGAGCAGATTTTGTCAATTATGAATGACCCTCTTTTCAACTTAGGTGCCAAGATTGCTCAACGTCGCGATAGGCTGATTGTTTATCTGAAAACCGGTGAACGTATCTCTGATTTTTTGTCGATTATTCAAGCAACTGCCTCGATGCTGCAGTTCGAGGATGCCCGAATTATGTCAGACATGCGCAATTCGGCCAACCGTTTGGCTAATGCTGATAATGCCAACGTCAGCCGCATGGCCGAGGCCGCTCAAAAGCAATATGACGCGCTGCTGCTTTTACGCGAAAAAAATTATTTTGATTCGCTGCCGGACAAATTAAAAGAGGTTGCTTTATTACGGCTGAATAATCCGGAAGCCAGTCTCAGTGATATGGCTGACATGGTAGCAGGCCAAGAATTAACTAAATCAGGTATCAATCATCGTATGCGTAAATTGATGCAATTAGCATCGGAAATTGAGCAGGAAAAAGTTTGACCTTTCTTGACCAATGAACTATACTTACTTTATTAAATTTAAGGAGGCATGATATGTGGCCTGGAGTTATTGAACAAACTGCTAACGGACGCGAAAGTTACGATTTGCCGAGCCGGCTTCTCAAGGACCGAATTATTTTGGTTCAGGGCGAAGTCGAAGACCAAATGGCAACTAGTATCGTTGCGCAGCTGCTTTTTTTGGATGCACAAGATCCAAATAAAGATATATATATGTATATTAATTCACCTGGTGGATCTGTGACAGCCGGTATGGCGATTGTCGATACGATGAACTTTATTCGTTCTGATGTCCAGACAATCGTGATGGGGATGGCTGCTTCTATGGCAACAATCATTGCGTCGTCTGGTACGAAGACAAAGCGCTTTATGCTGCCAAATGCAGAATACTTGATTCATCAGCCGATGGGTGGTGCCGGTGCTGGTACGCAACAGACAGATATGTCGATTATTGCTGACCAACTGTTAAAGACCCGTAAGCGTTTGAACCAAATCTTAGCTGACAATTCTGGTCAAAAATTGGCCAAGATCGAGCAGGATACTGAACGTGACCATTGGATGGACTCTGATGAGACACTGAAGTATGGCCTGATTGATAAGATTTTGATCAACAAAGAAAAAGCTGATAAGAAAAAGTAAGAGTGAAGAGAGCTGGAAAAGCTCTTTTTTTGTGGCTCATTTAGAAGATTAGTTCACATTTGTGGTATTTCACACTTGTCATTGTTTCACATACGTGATATATTAGATAACGAAAGGAGGTTCTTATGGAGATCGATATCAAGGCCTACCTCGTTGACCACGACTTAACAATTTATCAGGTCGCTAAGGCGGGCGGATATGGTTATACCACAATTCACAAGTCTTTTAATAAACCGCAAACAGAGGCTACCAGTCTTAACCTGAGGGACCTCGATGCATTAGCACAGGCAACTCAGTCCAGTATGTGGGAAGTATTAAGAGAGTTGGAAACACACTATTTACAAAATTAATTGGAGGAAAAAATAATGGCAGATCGTAATTATTTTGATAATGACCCCTTTAATTCGATGGATGATATATTCAATAATTTAATGGGGCGGATGAACGGTTTAAATTCTGAATCACGCTATCTGATCAATGGTCAGCAAGTGAGTCCGGAAGAGTTTGCCGCTTATCGTCAAAAGGGCGGCCAGCCTCTGGAAGGACAATTCCAGGAAATGGCAGATGGCCAGACGGTTGTTGCACAGCGGCCTGAGCAGATTAAGAAAACAGGAATTTTGGCCAAGTTAGGCCGGAACCTGACTGAAGAAGCGCGTCAAGGAAAATTGGATCCCGTCATCGGGAGAAATAAAGAAATTCAGGAAACGGCTGAAATATTGAGCAGACGGACAAAAAATAATCCCATTCTTGTGGGAGATGCCGGTGTTGGCAAGACGGCTGTTGTCGAAGGATTGGCACAAGCGATTGTGGCTGGTCACGTGCCCGCTGCAATCAAGGGCAAGCAGATTTACTCGATTGATATTTCATCTTTAGAGGCCGGCACGCAGTATCGCGGCAGTTTTGAAGAAAATATTCAAAAAATGATTCAAGAAGTCAAACAAGCCGGAAATGTGATCTTGTTCTTTGATGAGATTCATCAAATTCTCGGTGCCGGCAACACGGGTGACGAATCCGGATCCAAGGGTATGGCCGATATGCTCAAACCGGCTTTAAGCCGAGGTGAAATTTCTGTGATCGGTGCAACGACACAAGACGAGTATCGCAATACGATTATGAAAAATGCGGCTTTAGCACGTCGTTTTAATGAAGTCACAGTCAATGCACCAAGTCCGGAAGATACGCTGGCAATTTTGAAAGGTGTCCGTTCCCTTTACGAGCAGCATCATCACGTTAAGTTTCCTGATGCAGCCTTAAAGGCAGCTGTGGATTATTCAATTCAGTATATCCCACAGCGTTCGCTGCCGGACAAAGCCATTGATTTGGTTGACATGACAGCTGCACACTTATCGGCACAGCACCCGGTCAGTGATAAAGTCAGCCTGGAAAATGATTTGAAACGGGCTCAAAGTGATCAACAACAGGCTGTTGCTAAAGAGGATTATCAGCAGGCTGCCAAGGCTAAGAAACAGGTCGAAAAAATAGAAGAACAATTAAAAACGGTCAGCGAACAGAGCAAACAGACTGAAGTTGTTGTGGCGGCAAACGATATTGCCCAGTCCGTTGAACGTTTGACTGGTATTCCTGTTGCCAAAATGGGTGCCAGTGATATCGAACGTTTAAAAGGCATTGCTGGGCGCTTGAAGGGCAAAGTTATCGGTCAGGACGAAGCTGTCGAAGCTGTGGCACGCGCTGTTCGGCGGAATCGGGCTGGATTTGATGAAGGCAATCGGCCGATCGGCAGTTTCCTATTCGTCGGCCCGACTGGCGTTGGCAAAACGGAACTGGCAAAGCAGCTGGCTTTGGACATGTTTGGTTCTAAAGAGGCGATTATTCGTTTGGACATGTCTGAATACTCTGATCCGACAGCTGTTTCTAAATTGGTTGGTACAACGGCTGGTTATATTGGTTATGATGACAACCAGAATACCTTAACGGAAAAGGTGCGCCGTAATCCTTATTCGATTGTGCTGCTTGATGAGATTGAGAAAGCCAATCCGCAAGTGCTGACGTTATTATTGCAGGTATTGGATGATGGTCGTTTGACAGACGGACAGGGGAATGTTGTCAACTTTAAGAATACGGTCGTGATCGCAACTTCTAATGCCGGATTTGGCAATGAGAAGCTGATTGAAGCAACCAAAAAAGAAGCGATTATGGATCGTTTGGCACCATATTTCCGCCCGGAATTTCTGAATCGTTTTAACGCGATTGTCGAATTTAGTCATTTGAGCAAGACGGATTTGAAACAGATTGTTAATTTGATGCTGACAGAAGTTGATCAGACGCTTGCTAAAAAAGATTTGACGCTCGAAGTGACATCTGCAGCTAAGAATTATCTGATGGAACAAGGCTATGATGAAGCGATGGGTGCGCGTCCGCTGCGCCGTGTGATTGAGCAGCAGATTCGCGATAAGGTCACTGATTTTTATCTGGATCACCTGGATGTGAAACATTTGAAAGCTGATCTGGTAGATGGCAGCATCAAAATTACAGCTAAGTAATCATCTGGATATAAAAATACGTTGTTTGTTGAAAAAACAAGCAGCGTATTTTTTTAATTTGCAAATAAAGTCACAGGCAGAACTTCTGGATTATCGAAATGCTCAGCTGGTTTTGCGATTCTTTTAAACAGCAGCTCAATCAAATTATCAGCGATTTGCGGAATTGGCTGCACGATTGTGGCAATCCCGGTGATATAACGGCGAATGAAAGTTGTACCGTCATATCCCACCACAGGCAGGTCTGGTAAATGGTTCTCTTTAAGTATTTTTTTGATCAGGAGGGCAGTTGTGTCGTTATTTGCAAAAAAGCCGTCAAATTTTTGTTCAGCTAATATTTTTGTTAAAGTTTTGACTTTTTCATCTTCACTGTAAAGTTTATCTGACATCGGGATAGTTTCGCTTTGAACATCATGATCCTGCAGGACTTTTAAGGCACCAGCAGCGCGTAGAGAGGTTGGCGACTGCGAATTATCATTATCGGCAATAATGACAATATGTTTGGCACCTTGCTTAATGAGATAGTCTGCTGCAAGTCTGCCGCCTTGTAAATTATCTGAAGAGACAATCGGAATTTTGTTAGAGAGAAAGCGGTCAAAGGAAACAATCGGCATATTAACTTCATCATATTCCTCAATGCCCAAATTGTGCGAACTGGTGATAATACCTTCGACCATATTAGCAGCCAGCATTCCCAAATAACGGCGTTCGGCTTCGATATTATTGGCCGAACTGGCGATGATAATCTTATAGCCCTTGGACGAAAGCTTGGTCTCTAGTTCATTTAATAGCTCAGAGAAAAAGGGATTGGCAATTTTCGGAAAAATCAAACCGATAAATTTGGAAGACTTCCCCTGCAGTGAACGAGCCAAAGCGTTAGGATGATAATTTAATTCACGAATAGCTGCATAGACTTTATCGTGGGTCTTTTTGGAAACATGCGGAAAATCATTTAACACACGAGATACTGTCGTGATCGTCACGCCAGCCTTCTTAGCAACATCCTGCAACTTGGCAACCATAAAATCTCCTCTTGTTATATTTTAACAATTTTTGCAATCCTTGTTAACGTTTGACAGCGTTTACCTTTTTTTGAGTAAAAAAAACAGGCTGTGAAGCCTGTGTGCCGGATTAGAACAACTGCAGTTTTTTATCCATGTGGGTAAAGGGCAGGCATCCGTCGGCTGTCACGTGAATACAATCTTCAATGCGGACACCCAAATCCCCTGGAATGTAGACACCTGGTTCAATGCTAAAACACATACCTGGTTCCAAGATCAAATCATTTCCGGCCATGATTGATGGATATTCATGTTCGGACATGCCCATGCCATGACCGAGGCGATGGATAAAGTATTGGCCGAAACCAGCTTTAGTGATGATGTCGCGCGCGATTTTATCAATTGAAGCAGCGGTCACGCCAGGTTTAACGGCTGCCTGTGCGGCTAGTTGAGCTTGCAAGACAACTTCATGAACTTCGCGCATGTGGTCAGTTGGCTGGCCTAAAGCGACAGTCCGGCTGGCATCAGAAATATACCCTTTATAGACTGTTCCTAGATCAAACAGAACTAACGCATTATCCTTTAATGGCAGGTCGGAAGTCTCGCCATGCGGATCGGCGGCGTGTTCAGCTGTTTGAACCAAGGTGCCAAAGGACATTTCTGTCACGTTGCGGTTCTTTGTTGCAAATTCCAGTTCGGCAGCAATCTGCAGTTCCGTCTTGCCGGCTTTTAAGGCTTTAAAACCAGCTGCAAACGCTAGATCAGCGTCTTTCCCTGCTTGATCCAGTTTGGCAATTTCGTCAGCATCCTTGATCAGGCGCTGATGTTCGACGATAGGTGTCAGGTCAAAACTGTAATCAGCCTCTGGGAAATTGTCATGCAGGCGGTTGAAGCGTGCTAAGGTAAGATTCCCTTGCTCTGTGGCAATTCTTTTGGGATTAGCAACACGTTCTTTGATATGGTCGTAAATCATTTGCAAACCGTCTTCATTATCTTGATAACCATATAAATCATATGGCCATCCGCTGGATTTAACGACTTCAATCTCCAAAGCTGGTGCAAAAATGAAGGGGCCATGGTCGGCAAACACAATCATGGCCAAAATTCTTTCATAGGGATTGGAGCCGAAAGTCGTCAGATATTGAATTGTTTTAAAGTCGGAAATATAGGCGAAATCAAGCTTGTTGTCAACGATGGATTGGCGCAATTTGTTCAGCCGTGTTTCATTGAATTTTGTCATAATTCGAGTATAGTGCAAACAACTTTTGTAGAATGTAAGTATGACAAAATTATTGCTATTGGAAAAAATCAAGGAAGAGAATGCGGCTCAAATTCGTCGGGATTTTCCTGATTTGGAACTTATTAATGTTGATGAGATGCGCGATGACCTGATTGACCAGATCGATATTGTTTATGGACAGTTTGCTAAGGGCCAGGGATTCAGCCCTTGGTTTAAAAAAGTGGTGCCGAACGGCAAATCACTGAAATGGCTGCAGACAATTTCTGCAGGTATTGATTTTCTGCCTTTAACTGAGTTGGCAAAACGCGGTGTGATTGTTTCTAATATGAGCGGCCTGCATTCTGAAGCAATTTCTGAAAATGTCTTGGCTTATATCTTGATACTGAATCGCGGCATCAAGCAGGCCCTTTCTAATCAGGCCAAACATGTTTGGGATTTGAATCTATCGGGAATTAGACAATTGCAGCAGAAAAAAATAGCTATTTTTGGAACTGGTGCAATTGGTTCGGCTGTGGCCAAACTGCTGAAGCCTTTTGATGTGAAGGTTATCGGTGTTAATCGTCACGGCCAGCCTTTGGCGGATTTTGATCAGGTTATTACGCATGGCCAGCTAGATGCGGTTAGAGATGCAGATTATGTCATCAACGACATGCCCTTGACCGATCAGACGCGGGGATATTTTAACGCGGACTTCTTTAAAACGTTAACGGCGGCACCGGTGTTCATTAATGTTGGCCGCGGCCCCAGTGTCGTACAAGCTGATTTGGTCAAAGCTTTAGATGCTGGCTTAATTTCCGGAGCAGCTTTGGATGTGTTTGAAAAGGAACCGCTTGAATCGGATTCGCCTCTTTGGGATCGCGAAAATGTGATTGTGACGCCGCATTCATCGGCTTTGCTGGAACACTATCGCCGGGATGCCTACAAAATTTTTGGTAAAAATTTGACAAGTTATTTGAAGACTGGAAAACTAGCCATTAATCAAGTTAATTTGAAAGAGGGCTATTAATGAAACACGAAACAAAAATTCTCCATTTAAAAAACGGTTATGATATCTGGTCTGCATCTTTTGGCAATCCCGATGCGCCGATCAAACTCTTAGCTTTACATGGTGGCCCCGGCGGCACTTCAAAAGAATTTTGGCCATGGGCCGAAAATTTCCAAAAATACGTTGGTATGGATGTTCAAGTCTTCACCTATGATCAGCTGGGTTCTTTTTGGTCTGAATCGCCTGATTGGAGCAAGCAGGAAAACGTTGATAAATATTTGAATTACGAGTATTATCTGGATGAATTAGAAGAAGTGCGCTCTTTGATGGGCCTGGATCACTTTTATCTGCTGGGCCATTCCTGGGGCGGCGTGCTCACCTATGAATATACGCTGGCCCATCCGGAACATTTAAAGGGATCGATCGTCTACTCAATGACCGATAATATTAAAGATTATGTGACTTCGATTAATCAGGAACGTTTGGATCTATTGGGCCAAGATGAAGTTGATTATATGAAATCGATTGAAGCGAAAAACGATTTCACGGATCCGCGCTATCACAAAGATGTCAATAAACTCTACCATGAGAATATTGAGAGAACCGATAGTTACGATCCTGATGCTGGGCCGGATTTGCTGGCGACAGACGTTTACAACCATTTCCAAGGCAACAATGAATTTGTCGTCACTGGTATTTTAAAAGATTGGAATATTCGTCCCCACCTGCATGAAATCACACGCCCAATGCTGCTAACCACGGGCGAAAAAGATACGATGCCGGTCTGGTCAATGGAAGCCACGGCTAAAGAGATTCCTGGCGCCGAATTGTTTGTCAATAAAGATGGCGGCCATCATCACGCGGTCGATCACCCTGTTGCTTTTTATAATAATTTAGCAGCCTTTCTTAAACGTCTTGAAGCTGCACAGTAATTTTTCTGGATCCGCCTGCGGGTCTTTTTTATTACCGCTATAATTTTCATATGTATGATTTTCTGATCGGCCAGATCAAAACACATGGCGCCAATTATATTGGGCTGGACGTTAATGGTGTCGGCTTTAAAATTTTTACGCCTAATCCATACGGCTACAAGCAAGAGAGCCAAACGACGATTTTTACTGAACAAATTGTTCGAGAAAACGAGATCAGTCTTTATGGTTTTGCGACAGCTGATGACCGCAATTTGTTTCAAAAATTATTAAATGTCTCGGGTATCGGGCCAAAATCAGCTTTGGCGATTATTGCTGGTGGTGATCGCAATGGCCTGATCGCAGCTGTTGAACAAGGAAAACCAGACTATCTGACTAAGTTCCCTGGGATTGGCAAAAAGACGGCCCAGCAAATTGTGCTGGATTTGAAGGGTAAATTAGGCGCTTTGCTGAGTGACCAAACAGATTTAGCTGTTGCCACGACCATGTCTCAAGCACTAGAAGATGCTTTAGCTGCTTTAGTCGCTTTAGGATTTTCCGAAAAAGACGTGCATCGGATTAACAAAAGTTTGGCAGCTTTGCCTGACTTAACAACGGACGCTTATATTCAAAAAGGGCTTAAACTATTAACTAAATGAATGAAGATGATAAAAAAATTTTAGATGCACAAGCATTGGCCGATGATAATGACGCCGAGTTGACTTTGCGTCCCCAGTATTTGAGCGAATATATCGGACAAAAGGAAATCAAAGATCAGCTGTCAGTCTATTTAAAAGCGGCTAAACAGCGCAAGGAAGCATTGGATCATGTTCTGCTTTTCGGGCCGCCTGGATTAGGCAAGACAACTTTAGCTGTCGTGATTGCTAATGAAATGGGTGCTAATATTAAGACGACCTCCGGCCCAGCGATTGAAAAGGCCGGTGATCTGGTGGCACTGCTCAATGAGTTGGAAGCTGGCGATATTTTATTTATAGATGAAATTCACCGTTTACCCAAAAGCGTCGAAGAAGTTCTTTACTCAGCCATGGAAGACTTTTACGTCGATATCGTGGTCGGCCAAGGCGAAACAGCGCACGCGATCCATTTCCCTTTGCCGCCTTTTACTTTGATTGGTGCTACGACGCGAGCCGGCATGCTGTCGGCACCTTTGCGTGACCGCTTTGGGATTGTCGCTCACATGCGTTTTTATCCGGTCAGCGACTTGCAGCTGATTGCCCGGCGCTCGGCTGAAATTTTCAATACCTCGATTGCGGCTTCTGGTGCAGCTGAACTGGCTTTGCGTTCCCGGGGTACGCCGCGTATCGTGAATCGTCTGTTAAAACGCGTGCGGGATTTTGCTCAAGTGGCCGGCAAATCTGAAATTGACCAGCAGACGGTTGATTCGGCTTTAAATAAATTACAAGTGGATGGCCGCGGTCTTGATGAGACGGATCTCAAGTATTTGAAAACTTTGATTCAGCAGTATAAAGGCGGCCCGGCCGGTGTGAATGCCTTAGCCTCTAATATCGGCGAAGACACCGAGACTGTCGAAGAAATGATTGAGCCTTATTTATTGCAGATTGGTTTTATCCAGAGAACGCCGCGCGGTCGGCAAGCTACTGAAGCCGCTTATGAGCATCTGCATATCCCATATCAAACAGGGCTGCAGGCATAATTAAAGGGAGCCAAACGATGAAAATTTTGGTTACAGGGTTTAATCCTTTCGGCCCGGATAAAGTTAATCCTTCCTGGCAGACTGCAGCAGCCTTGCCGAACAAGATTTCTGGCAGTCAAATTATTAAAAAAATGCTGCCGACAGTTTTTGCTGAGGCAAAAGATCAGCTGGAAGCGGATATTCACGAAATCCAGCCGGACTTGGTTTTATGTTTGGGCCTGGCAGGCGGACGTTCTGAAATTACGTTGGAAAAAGTCGCGATTAATTATGTTGATGCTCGGATTCCGGATAATAGCGGTGCACAGCCAATTGGATCCTTAGACCCGCTCGGTCCGGATGCTTATTTTGAAAATTACGAAGTTAAAGAATTAGTTGATCGTTTGCAGCAGCAGCATCTGCCTGTGGCAATGTCTTTGTCGGCTGGTGCTTATGTCTGCAATGCGACAAGCTATTTTTTGTTAAACATATTGCATCATCAGTATCCAAAAGCGGTTGGCGCCTTTATCCATGTGCCTTATACGCCAGAAATGGGTTACGTTGATCAGCCCAGTTTGCCCTTAGCAGTTGATGTACAGACAATCACGGCTTATTTAACAGAAATGATTCAGGATTTAAAAGAGGAGAAACATGACTGAAGAAAAAACACCACACTACACTTTGAGCGATTTTGATTATGATCTGCCCAAAGAATTAATCGCCCAGACACCCTTAAAGCAGCGTGACAGCTCCCGCATGCTGGTTTTAAACGCTGACAGTGGTGCTTATGAGGACAAACATTTTTATGACATTCTTGATTATTTAAATCCCGGTGATGCTTTGGTGATGAATAATTCGCGTGTGATTCCTGCACGCTTGCACGGCTGGCGTCCTGATACGAAAGGGCATGTGGAGGTCTTGTTGTTGCGTCAGGATCACGGTGATGTTTGGGAGACATTGATCAAGCCAGCCAAAAAATTTCCAATCGGTTCGACAATTGATTTTGGTGACGAAAATCAGACGGTCATGACTGGTGAAGTTGTAGGCGAACTCGAGCACGGCGGACGTTATGTTGAATTTCATTATGATGGCATTTTCATGGAATTGCTGGATAAATTAGGCGAGATGCCCTTGCCGCCATACATTAAAGAAAAACTAGCTGACCAGGAACGTTATCAGACAGTCTATTCCAAAGTCGAAGGTTCTGCCGCTGCACCAACTGCCGGCCTTCATTGGACGCCGGAACTACTGGATAAAGTCCGTGCCAAGGGTGTTAAGACGATTGAACTAACTTTGCACGTTGGCTTAGGAACTTTTCGTCCAGTCGAAGAAGAAGATATCGATCATCACAAGATGCACTCGGAATTCTATCAGTTGAGTCAGCAGGCAGCCGATGAAATCAATCAGGTCCGCAAGCAAGGCGGAAAAATTGTTGCTACGGGAACTACCACGATCCGGACTTTGGAGACTATTGGCCATAAATTTAATGGCGATCAATATGGACAGGAATTAAAAGCTGATTCTGGCTGGACCGATATTTTCATCAAACCTGGTTTTAAATGGACAACTGTTGATGCCTTTATTACAAATTTCCACTTGCCTAAATCAACCTTAGTCATGCTGGTCGCTGCCTTTACAGGTCGGGAAAACATTTTGAACGCCTATGCCCACGCGATTAAAGAAAAATATCGTTTCTTCTCATTTGGCGATGCGATGTTCATTCACAGATAAATCCTGCTAAACAGCCGAAAAGCTGTTTTTTATTCGCTGCGATTCTAAAATAGGAGCATGTGCACATCGATTTTCCAAACAGCTGAAAACGGCCAGCATTTGTTTTCTCGGACGATGGATTGGGAAGGCCTATATGCTTTTCCAACATTTTTACCGCGCGGTTACCAGTGGCGTTCTGCTTTTGACGGGAAAATTTACAATTCCCGTTATGCCTTAATTGGCAGCGGTCATGCAGTTGCCGACCGTGCCGATATTTCTGATGGCGTCAATGAGCACGGGTTATCGGTTCAGAAACTCACTTTTTCAGCCGGTAAAGATCATTTTGCTCAGAGCCGTAAAGCTGACCGTACACAAATTGCACCTTTCGAGTTCCCTTTGTGGGCCATGACGCAGTTTGATTCGGTTGCCTCCCTGCTGGCAGCTTTGCCGACATTGGAAATTATGAATGATCAAGAAGCTGTCCGTGAGTATGGAGAGGCTGATCTTCATTTTGCCGCGGCTGACCCGACTGGCCGTTTTGTGATTATCGAGCCCTTAAGCATGCCGATGCGCGTGATTGAAAACCCGCTAGGTGTTGTGACGAATGCCGGTGATTTTCAAAAAGAGGCTGCTAAACTAGCTGATTACATGACACTGCTTCCGGAATATGCAGCTGGTCGGCTGCCATATAATTCGCAGCACGTATCGACTGGTGATTTTTCCGGAAAAAAGCAGTTTCCCGGCGGTTATACACCCAGTACCAGATTCATTCGCGCAGCTTATTTAAAAGAACGCATGACGGCAGCTGAAGATGAACAGCATCAATTAGTCGCTGCCTGGCATATTTTAAATGCTGTGACTGTGCCGAAAATGCCAGCTCGTTCGCAGACTTACACAGTTTACCGTTCGGCAGTCGCACTTGAATCAAAAACACTTTATTATGAAAGCTACGATAGTCAGCAAATTTACAAAATCGTTTTGGATAATCATTTGGCAGCTCAGACAAAGGCTATATCTTTTGAAAAACAAATTCGTGATTTTCATGTACAATCATTGGATTAGCTTGCGACGGATGCGAGTTTTTGTTTTCCCGAATGGATTGATAAGATTAAGATAATGAGTTCTCTTGAAAAACAATTAGATCGTCAAAAACATATTCGAAACTTTAGTATCGTTGCCCATATTGATCATGGCAAATCCACGATTGCTGACCGCATTTTGGAAATGACGCATACGGTCGCTGAGCGGCAAATGAAGGCTCAGATTCTTGATGATATGCCCTTGGAACGCGAGCGCGGCATCACGATCAAAATGAATGCTGTTGAGGTACATTATGATGCCAAAGATGGCCAACGCTACATCTTTCATCTGATTGATACGCCTGGGCATGTCGATTTTTCCTATGAAGTTTCCCGGGCACTAGCGGCTGCTGATGGTGCTTTATTGGTTGTGGACGCAAGCCAGGGCGTGCAGGCACAGACTTTAGCCAATGTTTATTTGGCTTTAGATAATAATCTGGAAATTCTGCCGGTTATCAATAAGATTGATCTGCCTTCAGCGGATCCGGCCGGTACCAAAGCAGAAATTGAGGATGATATCGGTATTGATACGAGCGAAGCTGTCGATGTCTCAGCTAAAAGCGGCTTAGGCATAGACCGTTTATTAGAACAGATTGTCCATATAAT
This sequence comes from Oenococcus sp., assembly GCF_047725585.1. NCBI lineage: Bacteria > Bacillati > Bacillota > Bacilli > Lactobacillales > Lactobacillaceae > Oenococcus > Oenococcus sp. The sequence goes on from NZ_JBDNNF010000005.1 coordinate 52,239, forward strand.
CCCGGCGCCTAGCGGAGATTTAACAGCGCCGCTGCAGGCTCTAGTGTTTGATTCAAAATATGACCCTTACCGCGGTGTTGTTTTGTCTATTCGCGTTAAAGAAGGGCAGGTACATGTCGGTGATAAGATTCGTTTGATGAATTCACAGACGGATTATGAAGTGACTGAGTTGGGGGTTTTCTCGCCTGATGCACGTCCTTTAGAGGAATTGATCGCCGGGGATGTCGGCTATTTGACAGCAGCGATTAAAGATATTCACAGCGCTCGTTCTGGTGATACGGTTACCTTGGCAGATCGCCTGGCAGCGCATCCTCTAAAAGGGTACCGGCCGATGACATCCATGGTTTATGCTGGTATTTATCCCAGTGACAACGCTCGTTATAACGATTTGCGCGATGCACTGGACAAATTAAGCTTAAATGATGCCAGCTTGGAATATGAACCGGAAACTTCAACAGCTTTAGGCTTTGGTTTTCGTGTTGGTTTTCTAGGTCTGCTGCACATGGATGTTGTCCAAGAACGTCTGGAACGCGAATTTGATTTGGAAATTGTCATTACAGCGCCGACAGTCACTTACCATGTGCTTAAAAGTGACGGCAGCGAAGTCGATGTTTCCAATCCATCTGAATTACCGGATGCCAGCCAAATTAAAGAAATTCGCGAGCCCTTTGTTCATGCGACAATCATGGTACCCGAGGAATTTGTCGGGCCGGTCATGGAATTAGCTCAGGCCAAACGCGGTATTTTTATCACGATGAATTATCTGGACAAATCCCGTGTCAATGTTGAATATAAAATACCCTTGTCGGAAATTATTTTCGATTTCTTTGACAAACTGAAATCATCGACCAAGGGCTATGCCAGCTTGGATTATAGTTTGGATGGCTTTGTGGCCACCGATTTAAAACGGATTGACATCCTCTTAAATGGCGATAAAATTGATGCTCTTAGCTTTATTGCATACAAAGATTTTGCCGAGAATCGTGCTCGCGTGGTGACAAGCAAACTAAAAGAGACGATTCCGCGCCAGAATTTTGAGATTCCGATCCAGGCAGCTATTGGATCAAAAATCATCGCGCGGACCAATATTAAGGCTTACCGAAAAGATGTGACGGCCAGAATTCATACAGGAGATCCTGATAGACGTGCTAAATTATTGGACAAGCAGCGTCGAGGCAAAGCGCGTATGAAGTCAGTTGGTAAAGTCGATATTCCGCAGACAGCGTTCATGTCTATTCTGAAAAACGAAGATGATGAGCAATATAATAAGGGGCTTTCGTGATTGGCCATGTTAAAAAATTAATCATGTTTGCTTCGGGGATGATTTTTTTGGTCGTCCTTTTTTCACTTTTTTTCTATCTTTACAATCAGCCAAACAGTCAATTAGCCAGGCGCGATGCGGCTATTATTTACCGCAGGGCTTTAACGAATCGCTTAGATTCGGCCTACATTTATTCCGGTCGTCCAGTCAACAAGTCTGACTATATTCATAGTATTCAGATTAATTTGGGACGCAATCTTGTTTTAAGCCCATCTTTAACCTATAAAAAAATTCACTACCAGAGGCAAGCGGTACTGCATGATATTGCTGGTAAAATGTATCGTCTGCAATTTTCTAAAAGGCCAGTCAGTCTCGGCCGTATACTACTAAACAATACACATACAGCACGTGTTGATTATCAGGTCCAGAAAATCGATCTGGGCCGGATTTTAGATCATTTGATTAGTCTCTCTGAAAACGATTTGACAAAAGCACAGCGAAGCCCGCGTTTGTCTAATTTAAGCCAATCGCAAATTGCACTGCTTCAATATATTCTGATCTCAAACAACTGGCGGCATTATATTGCCACTTATAATGGGAAGGCCCCAATTGTCCGATCAAGTTTTACAATGGTCTTTGATCCGAGAAAAAAGCGCTTTGTGATTGACCGCAAAACGCTGCAATTAATTCAATCAAGTGGGGTGTCTGATGAATAATCATATTTCAAATCAAGTTCGGCAGGCTGCTAAGAATCTTCTTTCGGAAAAACAAACTGCCTATTCTTTTAATCCTAAATTGCCTATTCCACAAGAAGGTGCTATTTTCAAAAAGGAAATCGGCCTGCCTGCTATTGGCGAGCATGATATTTTTGTCCAGGTGCAAGCAGTTTCTGTGAATCCTGTGGATGGCAAATTACGTACTGTCACAAATCCAAAAAAAGTTGCCGTTCTTGGTTACGATGCTTTTGGAAAAGTCCTTCAAGTCGGTAAAAGCGTCACACGCTTTCATGTTGGCGATCTGGCTTACTATGCAGGAACAACGGCCAGAAACGGCAGCAATGAACAATATCAGTCTGTTGATGAACGTCTGGCAGGCCATCCAGCACAAAAACTGACCGCAGCGCAATCAGCTGCTATGCCGTTAACCAGTCTGACTGCTTATGAAATTTTAGTTGATCATTTGGGGCTGGATTTTCAAAGCAAGTCGGCACAAGGCAGCAAAATGCTGGTGATTAACGGTGCTGGCGGCGTAGGCTCGATTTTGGTACAGATGGCAGCCTATTTAGGCATTGAAGTGTCTGTCACCGCCCATTCAGAAGCTTCAATAAATTGGCTCAAACAATACCCGCTTGACCGAATTTACGATTATCATGATTTAAACGAGAATTTAGCTGATCAAAAGTTTGATTACATTGTTTTCCTGTATAACCCGGCGCCATATTGGCAGACAGCAATCGGACACATCAAGCCTTACGGCAGGCTGGTTTCCATTGTCGGTACGGAGACACCGCTGAATATGGGGCCTTTGAAGAATATTGCTGCCCAATTTAGTTGGGAATATATGTTTGCAAAGTCGGATTTCAATCATGACCTCTTAAGCCAGGGGCAAGCTCTGGACGAAGTAGCGCTGCTGTTAGATGCTGGTGTTTTAAAATCAACTTTGAATCAGACTTTTGATCATTTGAGTGCTGGCAACTTGATTCAAGCCTATGCACTGTTGGATTCAGGAAAAACACAAGGAAAGATTGTCTTAACGGCACCTTTCCAATAATTATTTTGAAAGTGAGCAAGCATGACAGCACGTTTTTTTCTTGAAGATCCCGCCGAGTTTAGTAGGGAAGCTTCAATTACACAAACACATAATCCGGATGTTTTTCATCATCTTAAGGATGTTTTGCGTGCTCGTGCTGGCGACCAAGTCGAATTAGTAGCGCAAGGGGCCGCTTATTTGGCATCGGTCAGTGATCTAACGGTTGATCGAATAAAATTCCAAAGCATTACTGCCATTGCTAAGAATCCGGAAATGCCCAAGAAGATAACTTTAGTGCTGCCGCTGCTTAAATCTGATCATCTCGACTGGTTGATACAAAAAGCGACTGAACTTGGATGCGGACAAATTATCTTGACGAACTTTGTTTATAGTGTGGCTCAGGCTTCTAAAATTGATCGCAAGCTGCCTCGCTGGAAAAAAATTATTAAGAATGCTGCCGAACAGTCGCATCGCTTAGTGCTACCGGATCTCTCTTTTCAAAAAGATTATCTTCAGACAGTTCGGCTTTCGGCCAGCCAGATTGGCCTTGTTGCCTGGGAAGAAAGCGCTAAATCCGGTGAAACCAGTAACTTGCACGCCTCCTTGCAAAAAGCCGCCCAAAATCCCGCTATTTCAGAGCTTGTGGCGGTATTGGGGCCAGAGGGAGGCATTAGCCGAAACGAAATCGCGCTTCTTCAAAATGCCGGTTTTATTTGTGTTGGTCTTGGTCCCAGAATTCTGCGGGCGGAAACCGCGCCACTTTATTTGCTCTCTGCAGCCAGTCTTTTGATAGAATTGAGCTAACTTATGGCGAAATTGATTAAAAAACGGTATTTATTCTGGTTTATCCTTTCTGTTCTTCTCAGTATTTTTGGGCCCTTGTTTTTTAGGTTGAATTTTTTAGACGGTTTTAGACGGATTGTTATTTTGTTGGGGTTGATTTTCGGCGGCTTTTCTCTTTATTCGGGCTTTTATTTCCGTCGTTATGGTTTAAAATTTTGGGGAATTTTTATTTTCCCACTCACTTTCAGTACAATTAATCTGCTTTGGCGCGTCTTGTTTGGCGGATCGCTGGTTTCGCGTAATTATGCCTATTTTTTTGCCGCATTTTACCTGGTACTGAGTTTATTTACTTTTGTCAGTGATGCAGATGATAGTGATAGCCACAATGATATGCCGGTTGATGGCGGATTTAAGGAGGTGAAATGATGGCACAAGTTGAGAATCGTTCTTTTCAAGAAGTTCATGATGTGTATAAAAGCTACTTGCCGGCGGATCAGGTCAAACGGATTGACGCAGCATATGAATTAGCCAAGAAGATGCATGCCGGCCAGAAACGCAAGACTGGTGAAGACTATATCTATCACCCGATTCAGGTTGCTGGTATCCTAGCTGATTTGAAAATGGATCCAGATACAATTATTGCTGGCTTTTTGCATGATGTCGTTGAAGATACGCCGGAAACAAATGAAGAAATTCAAGCAGCTTTTGGCGATGATGTCGCTCAAATCGTGGATGGCGTGACAAAATTAGGCCGTATTCACTATGAATCCACCGAAGAAAATATGGCTGAAAACCACCGCAAACTGTTGTTAGCGATGGCCAAAGATGTTCGTGTCATCATTGTGAAACTAGCTGACCGTTTGCATAATATGCGGACCCTGCAGGTTCATCGTTTGGAAAAACAGCACCGGATCGCCAGTGAGACATTGGATATTTATGCGCCCTTGGCTCATCGTTTGGGCCTTGCTAATATCAAATGGGAGCTGGAGGATCTCAGCCTGCGATACTTGGACCCAGACGAGTATCACCGGATTGCCAAAATGATGCATTCTCGCCGTGAGGAAAGGGATGCTGATGTCGCTGCTGCAACCAAACAAATTGATAAAGCGATTGCAGACTTAAAAATCGGTTCATACGAAGTGACCGGTCGTCCTAAACACATCTATTCGATTTATCGTAAGATGACCGATAAGCACAAACAGTTTTCAGAAATCTATGATCTACTGGCTATCCGCGTGCTGGTCAGTACGGTCGCTGATTGTTATGCTGCTTTAGGCGCTATTCATGCCAAGTGGAAGCCGCTTCCGGGACGTTTCAAAGACTATATTGCGCTGCCCAAGCCTAACGGCTATCAATCTCTGCATACGACGATTATTGGGCCAAACGGCCACCCCTTGGAGGTTCAGATCAGAACCTTTGAGATGCACCGCGTTGCCGAATTCGGAGTTGCCGCGCACTGGGCCTATAAAGAGAATAAAGGTTCCGACAAACGTGCCAAGGTTGCTGATTCCGATCAGCAGCATTTAAACGCTATCCAGGGTATTTTGGAATTACAGGAAGGCACCACGAACGCTGAGCAATTTGTTGATTCGGTCAAGGGCGATTTATTCTCTGATCGTGTCTACGCTTTTACGCCTAAAGGGGATGTTTTTGAGCTGCCGGTCGGGTCCAAACCGATTGATATGGCCTTTGCGATTCACTCTGATGTTGGCCTGCATACGGTCGGCGCTAAAGTGAATGGCAAAATAGTTCCTCTGGATTATGAAATCAATACAGGCGATATTGTTGAAATCATTACAGCGCAGACACCGAAAGTCTCACGTGACTGGCTGAGCTTGGTTGCCAGCCGTCGTGCCCGCAACAAGATTCGTGCCTACTTCAGACAGCAGGATCGTGCTAGCAATATCGAGGGCGGCCGGCAGATGCTGGAGAAATATCTTCAGGACAAGCAATTGCCTGTTGAAGAAGCTATGACCGATGAAAACTTGACCTTAGCTGCATCAAAAATGCATCTTTTTTCCGGCGAGGATCTATTGGCTATGATCGGCTATGGCGAAGTTTCTCTGCAGCAAGCTGGCAATCGGCTGACAGAAGATATTCGTAAGAAAATAGCTGAGAAGAAAGCCGAAGAAGTTCAAGAGGCGTTGCTGGCCGGCAAAGAAGATGCTGCTAAAGGCCTGATCCGCAAGGGCAGTGCACCCGCTAAAAAGAACCGGCCCGAAGAAGATATTACGATTGCCGGAATTGATTCTTTGCTGATCCATCTGTCTAAATGCTGTACACCGATTCCAGGGGATGAGATTACGGGTTATATTACGCGTGGCCGAGGCGTGACAGTGCATCGCGCAAACTGTCCAAATATCAAAAAGACTCTGGAACAGAATGATCGTATTATTGCCATCGATTGGAATAATCCTGATGGTAATCGGCCAAATTATGATGCTGATTTGATTGTGACCGGTTCAGACAGGCCGGGTATTCTCAATGACGTGATTCGTTCGGTCAACGCCAATACTCATTATTTAAATGCTGTTTCGGCTCGCAATGAAAAAGATGGCGCTGTGATTATCAGCCTGACTGTCGGCGTGAAGAATGTTGATCAGCTGCAGCATATTATCGATGCCATTGTTGGTGTCCACGATGTTTACGAAGCAGCTCGCGCATTTCATTAAAAAAGCGATTTCTCTTAGGGGAAGTCGCTTTTTTTACTCGGTTTTCTTCAATTTTGGCTGAACATTATTGAACCAATCTTCTAAGGCAGCTCTCAGATCATTAGCCACTGTTTGCCGGTAGCTGTCGGACTGGATGTACTGGAAATCGCTAGTATTATTTAAGTAACCCATTTCCAATAAGACTGAAGGCAGATAACTTTCTCGAATCACATAGAAATCGCCAAATTGTGCACCGCGATTAGCAATTGGCAAATTGGTCAAATGGTTTTTAATGGTGTTGGCTAATTCATAGGAATTACTTGTATCCCGATGATAGTAATATTCTGTAACACCTGATGCCGCATTTGCCACTTCAAAGTTATCATAATGGATACTGATAAAAGCGTCAGCGTGATATCTTTTAGAGATATCTGTGATTTTGGATAAAGGCCAGAGCAAACGGTCACTGTCGCGTGTCAAAATAACACGAGCACCTGTGGATGCTAGGGCATCTCTAATTTGACGGACGGTTTTTAAAGTATATGTTTTCTCAAAATATCTGGGATCTGTTGTGCCGTCGACAGCCAAAGATCCTGGATCGGATCCGCCATGCCCGGCATCTAGTACAATGGTCGCCTCTGCCATTCGATCAGGTGTGCCACTGGTGTTCTCATTATTTAGGTGCCAGCCAGCGATCCAACCTTTGTCACCTCGGGCGCCAATTCGAACCTGCAGCCAGCCGTGTGCCCGTTGGAGGACCGTCAGCCGCTGATTACGAGGCAGAACGGCCAGCTGATCGTACATGGGTCCAGGGCCGCTTCTTAAGATAGTACGGGTGGCTCGCAAACGGATTGTGTTGGCACTAGAAAAAATTTTAAGGGCTGGCGAATCAGTCGCATACAATGACATGATTAGCAGTGCACAAGCAAAAACGAAGCCGGCAGAGATGAATAATGGCACTGGTTTTTTTAAAATTTGTTTCAGCACATGCAAATTATATCTCAAGCCACCTTTGGCAAATATTATCGCAGTGTTAAAATTCAATATGTATGTCTGAGAAACTTTTTCAAAAACCTAAAGGGACGGCGGACCTGCTTCCGTCTATCCAGCCAGTTTGGCAAAAAATTACAGCTGTTGCACAAGAAATTTTCGAACACCGATATAATTTCGGCCGTATTGATACGCCTTTATTTGAGAATTACGATATTTTTGCGCGAACTTCTGGTGATTCATCTGATGTTGTCAGTAAGGAAATGTATGATTTTTACGATAAGGGCAAACGGCACATGGCTTTGCGCCCGGAAGGGACGGCCGGTGTTGTCCGTGCTTACGTCGAAAATAAATTGTACGGGCCTGAATATGAGAAACCGGTCAATCTATATTATCTGGAATCGATGTTTCGTTATGAACGGCCGCAAGCTGGGAGAATGCGGGAATTTCATCAACTCGGAGCAGAAAGTTTTGGATCGGATTCACCTTTTTTGGATGCACAAGTGATTCAAATGGCGATTGATTTCTTCAAGGCTTTTAAGCTGAATAATTTGCTCGTGAAGATTAATTCGCTGGGGAACGATGCCTCACGTGCAGCTTTTCGCCAAGCATTAGTTGATTATTTAAGTCAATACGAGGAACAGCTGAGCCGGGATTCAAAAATTCGTTTGAAGACCAATCCGCTGAGGATTTTGGACTCAAAGGATGCTAATGATCAAAAGCTGCTCGTTGGCGCGCCAAAGATCTTGGACTATCTGGATCAGGATTCTAAAAACCGTTTCAAACAAGTCACGGATGCGCTGGATGCCTTTGGCGCTAATTATGAAATTGACGAGAAGCTGGTTCGCGGTCTGGATTATTACAACAACACGATTTTTGAGATCGAAACGCAGGATCCAAAACTTAAGTCAGCAGCTACGATTTGCGGCGGTGGCCGTTATTCAGGGATGGTTGAAGAATTTGGCGGACCGGATACACCGGCAATTGGCTTTGGCATTGGTCTGGAACGTTTGATTACTTTAATTGGTGAAGTCAAAGAGCGAGATCAGGTGGATGTTTATATCGTACAGACAGATTCCTCTGTGAGTGCTTTTGCTAATTTATTGGCAAAACATTTGCGTGAGGTTTTCCATTTTTCTGTTTTGCTGGATTATACGAATCGCTCGATGAAATCGCAATTCCGGTCTGCCGATCGGACGCAAGCGCGTTATTCGATTGTGATTGGCGATCAAGAAGTGAAAAGCAAAGAATTGACATTGAAAAAGATGACTGATGGCAGTCAGAGAAAAGTATTATTGGATAATTTAAGAATTGAGGATTTTTCATGACGACAAAACAAAGAACAATTTATGCCGGGCTGGTGGACGAGACGCTTGCTGGCCAGCAGGTCACATTAAAGGGATGGGTACAAAAGCGCCGTGATCTAGGTGGTTTAATTTTCGTCGATTTGCGCGATCGTGAAGGGATTGTTCAACTTACTTTTTCTGATGAATTTTCGGCTCAAGCTCGGCAAACAGCTGAGAAAATCCGCAGCGAATTTGTGATCGCTGTCACTGGTACAGTTTCATTGAGAGCTGATTCGGCTATTAATCCTAAGATGAAGACTGGCAAGATTGAGGTTCTGGTTCACGAGGCAACAATTCTGGCCGAGTCGAAAACACCACCTTTCGATATTGAAGATGGCGTCGATGTGAATGAAGAATTGAAATTGAAATATCGTTATTTGGATTTGCGCCGTCCTGAGATGCAAAAAGGGCTCGTACTTCGTTCGAAGATCATGCTGTCGACGATGCGTTTTATGGAAACAAATGGTTTTTTGAACATCGAGACGCCCTATTTGGCTAAAAGTACGCCCGAAGGTGCCAGAGACTACCTGGTGCCATCTCGTGTGTATCCGGGCAGCTTTTATGCGCTTCCGCAATCTCCACAATTGTTTAAGCAGCTTTTGATGGGTGCTGGTTTTGATCGTTACTTCCAAATTGCACGCTGTTTTCGTGATGAGGATCTGCGTGGTGATCGTCAGCCAGAGTTTACACAGCTGGACATGGAAACCTCTTTCATGAACCAAAGTGAGATCAGGGATTTGGTCAATCGTTGGGTCGCACAGGTCATGTCAGATGTGATTGGCGCCAAAGTTGATCCAACTCAGTTCCCAATCCTTCATTGGCAGGAAGCAATGGACCGTTTTGGGTCTGACAAGCCTGATCTGCGTTTTGGCATTGAATTGCACGATCTTTCCGGCATTATGAAGCAGACTGATTTCTCTGTCTTTACTTCTGCCATCGAACAAGATGGTTTTGTTAAAGCAATTGTGGCACCAAATGGTTCCCAGCATTTTACGCGGAAAATGATCGACGCGCAGACGGATTACATCAAACGATTTAAAGCCAAGGGTTTGGCTTGGGTCAAATATAATAATGGTGAACTGACTGGACCGATTGCTAAATTCCTTACAGCCGTCAAAGATCAGTTGGTGGCTGCATTGTCTCTGAAAGACGGTGATATGGTTTTCTTTGCTGCCGGTACTTGTTCCGTTGTTTCTGATACTTTGGGTTATTTACGTAAGTATGTGGCTGAAGAGCTGCATTTAATCGATGAAAATAAATGGGATTTTGCTTGGATTGTCGATTGGCCGCTATTTGAATATTCAGAAGATTTTGGCCGTTGGATTGCTGCACATCATCCTTTCACAATGCCTAATGAGGAAGACCTTCACTATTTGGACGATGGTGAAGATCCACATAAAGCTCATGCCCAGTCTTATGATTTGGTGCTAAACGGCTACGAGTTAGGGTCGGGATCCATTCGTATTCATACAATGGATATACAAGAAAAGATGTTAAAAGCATTAGGCTTCACGCCTGAAAAAGCCGAACAGGCATTTGGTTTTCTGCTTGAAGCTATGGAGTACGGCTTTCCACCGATGGGGGGCATTGCGTTAGGTTTGGATCGTTTGAGTATGCTGCTGGCGAAAAAAGATAATATTCGTGAAGTCATCGCTTTTCCGAAGAATTCGAATGCGACTGAGCCTATGACAAAAGCACCGTCTCGCGTTTCTGAGAAACAGCTTCAAGAATTAGGCCTGCGTGTTCCGGATTAATTGTTATGTATGTCACATTTGGTTAATAATTGATACTGTTTTGTAAAATTAATGTAATATTAGAATGGTGAGCAGAGAAACAAACAAGACAAGTTTTATTCCTGGAATTGAGGGTCTTCGGACACTTTCTGTTCTTGGGGTAATTCTTTTTCATTTATGGCCGAAAATTTTTGCTGGCGGTTTTTCAGGTGTAACGGTCTTTTTTGTGGTCTCTGGTTTTTTGATGACCAGCATTGTCTTAAAAGATCTTGCAGCATTTGGGCATTTGCGTTTGAAACGCTTTTATTTACGCCGTTTTTGGCGTTTATATCCGGCTTTTATTGTGATGATTTTCTTGACAACGGCGCTTTTATTTTTCTTTTTTCCGGCAGGATTATTCGGTATTCGCGGAACACTGATTAGTAATTTATTTTATGTGAATAATTGGTATCAAATTCTTCATCAAGTCTCATACTTCGCTGCCGGTGCTCACTGGTCTGTTTTCACTCATTTGTGGTCTCTGTCTGTTGAAGCTCAGTTTTATGTGATTTGGCCTCTGTTGGTGACGGCGATTCTCTATCTTGCTGATAAAAAATGGCAGCTCTCTTTGTTGATACCAGCGATTTTGGCGTTAATCTCATCATTTCTCTTGGCCGTGCTGTATTCTCCGGTTTCAACTAATCGTGCTTACTATGGAACGGATTCACGTGTTTTTTCGTTCATCATAGGCGGTATGGTGGCGATTTTAATCACATTGCTTCGTTCTCAAGCCTGCCCTAAAATTCTGAGACGTTTTCAGCAGTTGCTTGCTGAGTACTCGGTGTGGATTATATCAGCAAGTTTTAGCGGTGCATTAATATTGTTCGTGATTGCAAATGGCGTGCAGGCGTGGGTCTATGATTTCGGTATGCTCTTGCTGAGTATTTTTACGGCTTTATTAATTTACTATTTTGTGATGGTACCGGAAAACCATTTTAATCTCATTATGGGAAACCATTTCTTTAGATATATCGGATCTCGTTCGTACTCGATTTATCTCTATCAATTGCCGGTATTTGTCATCTTAGAAGAAATCTTTCGTAATTTTTCGCCTTTGGTTCATTTTTGGGTCTCGCTCTTCAGCATATTACTGATTATGCTTTTAGCCGATTTGTCTTATCGTTGGGTTGAGATGCCATTTCGTCACGGCATGATTCATATGACGCGGCAGTCGTTTATGAGTGTGAAGACTGTGCTTACTTCGCTTTTAATCGTATTGACCTTAACAGGTACCTTTCTCGGCTTTATTTCTAAAGATGCCACACGTTCAAAATCGGCTGACCAGCTGCGTCGGCATTTGCAAAGTGAATCTCAAAAAATTTCGCGGCAAAACAGCCAGGCCGTATCAGCTCGCCAAAGCGCGGTATCCAGCCAATCTGCTAAATCCTCGCAATCTAGTGCGGCTTCAGGTGCCAATCAGCAGTTGGCAGGCATTTTCCAGACGAGTCCTGAGAATATTGCCAAAGTGCGTCAGCTTAGTGTTACAGCAATAGGCGATTCTGTTTTATTGGATGTGGGCCCAGATCTACAGATGGCGATGCCAAAAGCAATTGTTAATGCTAGAATTGGCCGGCATACGCAAGAGGCTATCGACTCTTTGCAGGCTTTGAAAGATGAGAAGAAGTTAGATCCGATTATTTTGATGGTCATTGGCACTAACGGCGAGATTTCCGCTGATAATATCCAGCAGGTACGGCGCATCGCTGGAAACCGCCAAGTTTTCTGGGTTAATTCTTTTTCTGGTGGGAAGCCTTGGGAAGGACCGAATAATAATCTCTTAAGCAGTTTCGACAAACAGGATTCGAACCTGCATGTGATTGATTGGTATAGCGGCGCACATGCGCACCCAGAGTGGTTTGAACCCGATGGGGTGCACCCCCAGCGAGCGGGAAATCGAGCGATGACCACCATGATTATTAATTCAATTGCATCCGGTGTTAAATAAATGTTTACATTTTTATCACAAAAAAGACTGCTGAGCCTTGTTAATTAATTCTTTTGATTTCCTTTTTGTATTCTGCAATTTTACAAAATTATTGCATTGAAATCAGAATAGATTTTTTTTGAAATAATTAAGCAAAGATTAAAAGCCACAATTTGGTTTATATGAGGGAAGCTCGGCGGTTAAAGAGAAAAAGGCAAAGGTGCATTAAAGCACTTTGTGTTCTAGCTTTTTTTGGTTTGATTACCTTCTTTTCACCATCTACGGTGGGATCCGCAGAAAAAAGGTCGCCAGCGGCGGCGCTTTCAGCTGCCAGAGGGTTGGCTCGATCTATTGAACAAACATCCACTACTTTCGCTGCGGAACCGATCCAGCCAGTTAAAGATAAAAAAATATTACTTGATCAGGACTTTACCAAAACTGCCCTCAGCTCCTCTGTACCCGTCAACAGTTCTTCAACGGTGCCTGCTAGCTCGGCCAGCGTTAGTTCGGCTGTATCTGCCAGCGCACCAATTAATACTACTTCTGTTAGTTCTTCAGCCCTTGTATCGAGTTCCCAATCTCAGATTTCAAAAATTCAGACGCCTGCACCTGCTAGGGCGTCCGTACCAGCTAAAGTTTCGGTGCCGGTAAAACCGTCTGGATCAATACAATCATCAGCTGCGAGTCAAAGAAGTACATCTGCCGTTTCTGCTATAACTGATATTAATTGGCTGATTCAGAAAGAATCTTCTGGGAATCCTGATGCTGAAAATGGTAACTATAAAGGTATTGGTCAGTTATCGGAAGCAGCTTATCAGAAGTATTTAAATCGGACCTGGGCACAAGTCAAGGGTAACTATGACTTGCAGCTGCAGGCAATGCAGGCTTACATTCAGGACCGTTATGGTTCTGTAGCACAGGCCATTGTTTTTTGGCAGCAGAATGGCTGGTATTAATTACATATCAAAAAAGTCATGAAAGTCCTTGCCCTGCAGGGGCTTTTACTGTACTATATACAGGTATGCCTTTTACGTTTTAAGGTTTAATACGGCCAAAAACGCCGGTATATCAAGGTTTAGTGATGATATTCAAGGTTGCGACACGCTCGGCACCGTTGCCATGGCGTCAAGATGTCGGTTTTTGAATGGAGCGAGCTGATTTTGAAAATCAACGAAAGGATAAATTATGGCAGAAAGAAAAATTCGAATCCGGTTAAAGGCTTACGAGCATCGTACAATCGATGTCTCAGCAGCCAAGATTGTCGAGACAGCAAAGCGCACTGGCGCACAAGTTGTTGGACCAATTCCTTTGCCAACAGAACGCACACTCTACACGATTCTGCGTTCGCCGCATAAGCATAAGGATTCGCGTGAACAATTCGAAATGCGTACACATAAGCGTTTGATTGATGTTGTTAACCCTACTGATAAGACAGTTGACTCTTTGAGAAAACTTGATCTTCCAGCTGGTGTCGCAATCGAAATCAAATTGTAATTTATAAAAGGAGAAAGTCATGACAAAAGGTATCTTAGGCCGAAAAATCGGTATGACTCAGGTTTTCACCAGCAAAGGTGAATTAGTTCCTGTAACTGTCATTGAAGTCCTGCCTAACACAGTTCTTCAAGTCAAGACTCCAGAGACGGATGGCTATTCAGCTATTCAACTCGGTGTTTTCGACAAGCGCAAGATTGCTGCAAACAAACCTGAACAAGGTCACGCAAAAAAAGCTAACGCGACCCCTAAGCGCTACATTCGCGAAATTCGTGACGCGGAAGGCGATTACAAACAGGGAGATCAAGTTGAAGTCAGCATTTTTGATGCTGGTGAATATGTTGATGTCCAAGGAATTACAAAAGGACATGGTTTCCAAGGGTCTATTAAGCGTTTAGGACAGTCCCGTGGACCTATGGCTCACGGCTCTCGTTATCACCGTCGTCCTGGCTCTATGGGTGCGATTATTAACAAAGTTTTCAAGGGCAAGCTGCTTCCTGGACAGATGGGTGGCGACATTCGTACCGCTCAGAAACTATTAGTTGTTGCTATTGATAAAAGCAGTAACTTAATTTTGATCAAGGGCAATGTTCCTGGTGCTAACAAGAGCTTTGTCACAATTAAGTCCACAGTCAAAGCCTACAAAGCAAGCGATATTAAATTGGCTGGTACTGTTGGCCAAGAGATCAAAGCCAAAGAGGCTGATACACAAAATACTCAAGCAGATGCTAATAATGGCGCTGCTTCCGCGAAATGAGAAAGGAGAACCAAATGACTAAAGTTGCTTTATTTAAACAAGATGGTGCTAAAGCTGGCGAAGTCGAATTAAACGATGCTGTTTTTGCGATCGAGCCTAATGAAGCTGTTGTGACAGATGCCGTTTTGATGCAGCGTGCTTCAATGCGTCAAGGTACTCACTCAGTCAAAAATCGTTCTGCTGTTTCTGGTGGTGGAAGAAAGCCATGGCGTCAGAAGGGGACCGGTAATGCCCGTCAGGGATCTATCCGTGCTCCTCAGTGGCGTGGCGGTGGTATTTCGATGGGCCCTACGCCTCGTTCTTATTCTTATAAGATCAATCGCAAAGCTTATCGCCTCGCACTTAAAAGTGCCTTGTCTGATAAGGTCGCACAACAGAATTTTATCGTTGTTGATAAATTCGATTTCGACGAGCCGTCTACGAAACTTTTCGCAGAGAATTTGTCTAAATTGAATTCGACAAAAAAGACTTTGCTAGTCATTGATCCAGCAGATGAGAATGTCAAATTGTCAGCGAGAAATCTGCCAAACGTGCAGGTTGTGACTGCCCAAGGCGTTAACGTTTATGACTTGGTCCGCGCACAAAAAGTGGTTATCGCAGAATCAGCCGCAAAGCAGGTTGAGGAGGGATTGAGTTAATGCAAGCACGCGATGTTATTTTACGGCCAATTATCACTGAAGCTTCTATGAGCGGTGCTGATAAAAAGGTTTATGTTTTCGAAGTAAACCGCAAAGCAACTAAGACAGATGTTAAAGCTGCTATTGCTGAAATCTTCAATGTCACAGTGAAAAAAGTTAATATTGCCAACGTTCGTGGAAAAAACAAGCGCATGGGACGATATGAAGGACTGACTCGTAACCGCAAAAAAGCTACCGTTAGTTTAACAGCAGATTCACAAGCTATCGAAGTATTTCAAAATAAAGAAGAAAAAAAATAAGAAAGGAGTAACGCATGGCTATCAAGACTTATAAACCAACAACCAACGGTCGTCGTAATATGAGCGGATTTGATTTTTCCGTTATTACAAAGAAGACTCCGGAAAAAAGTTTGTTGGCAAAGAAATCAAAGACCGGAGCGAGAAATGCTGAAGGTCGAATGACCGTTCGCCATCATGGCGGCGGGCATAAGCAGCAATACAGAGTTATTGATTTTAAACGGACCAAAGACAATTCGACTGCCTTAGTTAAAGCGATTGAATATGATCCAAATCGTACCTCTAATATTGCTTTGCTTGTTTATGAAGACGGTGTGAAGAGTTACATCTTGGCGCCTAAGGGTCTAGAAGTTGGCACTAAAATCCAATCTGGTCCCGATGCCGACATTAAGGTCGGTAATGCGTTGCCGTTGAGCAACATTCCCGAAGGAACTTTGATTCACAATATTGAATTAAAGCCTGGAAAAGGAGGCCAGTTAGCTCGTTCTGCTGGTACTTCTGCACAAATCCTTGGTAAAGATGATGCCGGTAAGTATGTGATTGTCCGTTTGTCTTCCGGCGAAGTACGTATGATCTTAGCTACTGCACGAGCTACTATTGGTGAAGTTGGTAATGCCGAACATTCATTGATTAGTTGGGGAAAAGCAGGTCGTTCGCGTTGGCGTGGCAAGACACCGCATGTTCGTGGTTCGGTTATGAACCCGAATGACCATCCACATGGTGGTGGTGAAGGTAAAGCTCCTGTTGGTCATCCAAGTCCTATGAGCCCGTGGGGCAAAAAGTCTTATGGAAATAAGACGCGTGATAAGAAGAAGCCATCTACTAAGTTCATTGTTCGTGGACGGAAGGGTAAGTAATCGGAGGTTTAGATGAGTCGTAGTTTGAAAAAAGGACCTTTTGCTGATCCGTCATTATTAAAAAAGATTGATCAGTTTTCAGGCCAAAATAAAAAACCAGTCATCCGTACTTGGTCACGTCGTTCAACGATTTTTCCAAGCTTTATTGGATTTACAATTGCTGTTTATGACGGGCGTAAGCACGTTCCGGTTTATATCCAAGACGATATGGTTGGCCACAAGCTTGGTGAGTTTGTCCCAACACGTACCTTCCGCGGTCATGCCGGTAGTGATGATAAGAAGACAGGAAAGTAAGGAGTAAGTAATGGCTGATAATGTTACATCTGCAAAAGCCACCGCTTATCAGGTTCGAATCGCAGCTCGCAAAGCGCGATTGGTTCTCGATACAGTTCGTGGAAAGAGTGTCAACGAAGCTTATGCGATCCTGAAATTCCTGCCAAATACAGGAACTGAGCCAGTCTATAAGGTGCTCAATTCAGCGGTTGCTAATGCTGAGAATAACTTTGCCCTTGACCGGGCAGACCTTATTGTGAAAGAAGCTTATGCTAACGAAGGACCAACTTTGAAGCGTTTTCGTCCTCGCGCTAAGGGTGTTGCTTCCAAAATCAATAAACGCACAAGTCATATTACAATCATCGTTGCTGAGAACGATAAGAAAGGAGCTTAAGGATGGGCCAAAAGATTAATCCTATTGGATTCCGTGTTGGAATCATTCGTGATTGGGATGCCAAATGGTATGCCGATAGAAAAGAATATGTTCCAACTTTGCAAGAAGATCTGCGTATTCGCAAGTATCTTGAAAAGAATTTAAAAGATGCTGCTGTTGATCGTGTGATGATCGAACGTACTGAGCCGACTCGCATCAACTTAACGATCCATACTGCAAAACCTGGTATTGTTATTGGTCGCGGCGGTGCAGATGTTGAGCGTCTGCGTAGTGAACTATCAAAGTTGACGACACCTTATAAAGGACAGCCAAAGCGTGTCAATATTAATATTGTTGAGATTCGCAAGCCTGACTTAAATGCTCATCTTGTTGGACAGCAGATTGCTGCTGATTTGGAGCGCCGAGTTGCTTTTCGCCGTGCTATGCGCGGTGCCATTCAAAGAGCACAAAGGGCTGGCGCTAAGGGTATTCGTACCATGGTTTCTGGCCGTTTGAATGGTGCGGACATTGCTCGTAAGGAGCAATATACCGAAGGTACTGTTCCGCTTCATACTCTGCGTGCAGATATTGATTATTCGTGGGATGAGGCTATGACTTCATACGGTAATTTAGGAATTAAGACCTGGATTTATCGTGGTGATGCCGAACATGGCCAGTTTATCAAAGATGAAGATGCAGAAGCTTCGGCCAATAGTCGTGGTTCTCGCAGTGGATCTCGTGGGCGTGGCAATGCAGGTGGCCGCCAAGGCAACCGTCCTCGCCGTCCTCGTTCTGAGCAGTCTACTCAAGCAAGAACACAAGGAGGTAATAACTAATGTTAGTTCCTAAACGTGTTAAATACCGTCGTGTTCACCGTGGTCATATGCGGGGTGAAGCTAAAGGCGGACGTACGGTTGCTTTCGGTGATTATGGTTTGCAGGCAACTGAAAATAATTGGATTACAAATCGCCAAATTGAAGCTGCCCGTGTTGCCATGACTCGTTACATGAAGCGTGGCGGTAAAGTTTGGATCAAGATTTTCCCACAGAAATCTTACACTTCAAAGGGTGTGGGTGTTCGTATGGGTAACGGAAAAGGTGCTCCAGAAGGCTGGGTTGCGCCAACTAAACGGGGAACAATTATGTTCGAAGTTGGTGGTGTGAACGAAGCCACTGCTAAGGAAGCTTTGCGTTTGGCAATGCACAAATTGCCAGTTAAAGCTAAGATCGTTAGCAAAGCTGAAGCAGCAGAGGAGGTAAGCGCATAATGAAAGCTTCAGAACTTAAAGGTCTGTCTCGCGATGATTTGTTGAAGCGTGAAAAAGATGCAAAAACTGAGCTCTTCAATTTGCGTTTCCAACAAGCTGCCGGACAGTTAGAGAACACTGCTCGTCTTTCAACAGTTAAAAAAGACATTGCAAGAATCAAGACAGAGCTTCGTGCTCAAGAAATCGCGGCTGAAAAGGCCAAGGCATAAGGAGGTTATTATGAGTGAAGAACGTAATGCACGTAAAGTTTACCGTGGACGCGTCGTTTCCGATAAGATGGATAAGACGATTTCCGTCGCAGTTGAAACTTATAAGAATCATCCTGTATACGGCAAGCGAGTTAAGTACACGAAAAAGCTTAAGGCACATGATGAGAACAATACCGCTAAGTTGAATGATATTGTTGAAATCATGGAGACCCGTCCACTATCCGCTACTAAACGTTTTCGTTTGGTTCGCGTAGTTGAAGAAGCAGTGATCTTATAATAATTTGAAAGGAGCGGAACTATGATTCAGCAAGAAAGTCGCCTAAAAGTTGCAGATAACTCGGGCGCTCGTGAAATTTTAACAATTAAAGTTCTTGGTGGTTCCGGTAGGAAATTTGCCAACATCGGAGACATGATTGTCGCTACAGTTAAGCAAGCTATTCCGGGCGGTACTGTCAAGAAAGGCGATGTCGTTAAAGCTGTTATTGTTCGTACGGTACGTGGCATTCATCGTATTGACGGATCATATATCAAGTTTGACGAAAATGCCGCGGTCATTGTCAGAGATGACAAGACACCGGTTGGCACACGTATCTTCGGACCAGTAGCTCGTGAACTACGTGATAATGAATACATGCGTATCGTTAGTCTTGCGCCGGAAGTTCTATAAAGGAGGATCACATGAATATTAAAACCGGAGATAAAGTCCGCGTGATCGCTGGCAAGGACAAAGGCAAAGAAGGCACGGTTACCAAGGTTATTTTGAAAACTGATCGTGTTATTGTCGAGGGCGTGAACAAGGTAAAAAAGCACCAAAAGCCGACTCAGGCAGAACCTAAGGGCGGTATTGTTGAGAAAGAAGCCGCTTTGCATGTTTCTAATGTGAAACTGTTAGATGCCTCATCTCAAAAGAATCATCGTGTTAACAAAAACGATGAGGTTAAAAAATAATCGGGAGAAATCATTTTCATGGCAAATGCATTAAAAGAAAAATATGTTAATGAAGTTCAACCGGCTTTGATTTCTAAGTTTAGTTATCGATCATCAATGCAAGCACCAAAACTCGAGAAAATTGTCTTGAATATGGGTGTTGGTGATGCTGTTACTAATTCAAACAACTTAGACGAAGCTGTTTCTGAACTCAGATTAATTGCTGGTCAGCAACCAGTTATCACAAAGGCTAAGAAATCAATTGCTGGTTTTCGCCTTCGTGAAGGTATGAGTATTGGAAGCAAAGTAACATTGCGTGGTGACCGCATGTATGATTTTCTGGATAAACTGATCAACGTTGCATTGCCTCGTGTACGTGATTTTCGTGGAACATCAAAGAAGTCTTTCGATGGTCGTGGGAACTACACGTTAGGTATCAAAGAGCAGCTCATTTTTCCAGAAATTAACTATGATGATGTCAATCGCGTGCGTGGTCTAGATATTGTTATTGTTACCACGGCCAACACTGACGAAGAGGGCTTGGCTTTGCTGAGTCAGCTTGGTTTGCCGTTTGCAAAATAATCATTATGAACAGAAACAAAGTACCGCTATTGGGCAAGAGTGCTTTTTAGATAGATTATCCAAGGATGTTTTGTCTAAAAAGTTATTTGCTACGCGACAACTGTAGGAAGGATAAAAATTATGACAATGACTGATCCCATCGCAGATTTTCTGACTCGTATTCGTAATGCGAACATGGTTCGTCACGAAAACGTTGAAGTACCTGCTTCAAAGATCAAAGCTAGTATGGCTCAAATCCTCAAGGACGAAGGCTTTATTAATGATTACCAAATCGTTGATACACCAAACAAGCAAGGCTTGATTTCGTTAAACTTAAAATATGGTCCCAATCGTGAACGCGTTATCACGGGATTGAAGCGTATTTCGAAACCTGGTCTTCGTTCTTATGTCTCTTCAGATGCTGTTCCTAAAGTTTTAAATGGTCTGGGAATTGCAATCTTATCAACATCGGAAGGTGTTTTAACTGATAAGGCAGCTCGTGCAAAGAAAATTGGCGGCGAAGTTATCGCTTTCGTCTGGTAATTTAATACATGGTTCATTTATCTAGAAAAGGAGAAAACCATGAGTCGTATTGGAAATAAAGAAATCACCGTTCCTGCCGGTGTTGAAGTTAAGCAGGATCAAGAGATTGTAACTGTGAAGGGACCGAAAGGTGAAATTTCTCGGCCGATCGCGAGTGAAATCTCGATGACAATTAATGGCAATGAAATTAAGTTCAGCCGCCCTGATGATTCAAATCGCAACAAGGCTTTGCATGGAACAACTCGAGCAAATGTTGCTAATATGATTGAGGGTGTCTCTAACGGCTTCAAAAAGAATCTTGAGCTTGTTGGTGTGGGATATCGTGCTTCTAAGCAAGGCGACAAACTTGTTTTAACAGTCGGATTCTCGCATCCAGTTGAATTTGCCGCACGTGAGGGATTAACCGTTAACGTGCCTGATTCAGTTCACATTTCAATTGAAGGTATCTCTAAACAAAGAGTAGGAGATTTTGCCGCTGAGATTCGCGGTGTTCGCCCTCCTGAACCCTATAAAGGCAAGGGAATTCGTTACGAAGGTGAAGTTGTACGCCGCAAGGAAGGTAAGACTGGTAAATAACCAGTCTTAAAAATGAAAAGGAAGCATTGCTATGATCACAAAACCAGATAAAAATAAGACGCGTCAAAGGCGTCACGCGCGTGTGCGCGGAAAGATTTCTGGTACTGCACAGCGCCCCCGTTTGAGCGTATTCCGTTCGAATTCAAACATCTACGCACAAGTAATTGATGACGTAGCGGGTGTGACGCTAGCAAGTGCCTCTACTTTGGATCAAGAAAACCAAGGTGGAACAAAATCTGAACAAGCTGCAAAAGTTGGCGAATCCGTCGCTAAAGCAGCTACGAAAAAAAATATCACGGAAGTTGTTTTTGACCGTAGTGGATATCTCTACCATGGTCGCGTTGAAGCATTAGCTGATGGCGCTCGTGAAGCAGGCTTGAAATTCTAAAGGGGAGGAGGATAAGTTATGGCAGAATATATTAACCCAAATGCACTCGGTGATCTTGAAGAGAATGTTGTTTCGATCAACCGTGTTACAAAAGTTGTTAAAGGTGGCCGGCGTTTGCGTTTTGCTGCGCTAGTTATCGTTGGCGATAAAAATGGTCATGTTGGTTATGGCACAGGTAAAGCACAAGAAGTTCCCGAAGCAATTCGAAAAGCAGTTGAAGATGCTAAGCGTCATCTAGTTGAGGTTCCAACTGTTGGAACAACGATTCCTCACGATGTCCTTGGGGTCGACGGTGGCGGAAAAGTGCTCTTAAAGCCAGCCTCTGAAGGTTCTGGAGTTGCTGCAGGTGGCTCTACTCGTCCAATTATGGAGTTAGCCGGTGTTGCTGATGTTACGGCTAAGTCACTTGGTTCATCTACAGCTGTCAACGTTGTTCGCGCAACTTTTGATGCTTTGACCAATTTGAAGGAAGCCAAGGTCGTCGCTGCATTACGCGGTGTTGATCTTGGAGAATAATGGAGGAGAGATGGCTGATTTAAAAATTACTTTAATTAAAAGTATTGCACACCGTGAGCCTAGACAAAGAGTGATCGCAAAGTCCCTTGGCTTGGGTCGCGTGCACTCCTCTGTTGTCCGCCCTGACAATGCCGCAACTCGTGGCATTATTTTCAAGATCGCTCATCTTGTGACGGTTGAGGAGGTTAACTAAATGGATTTATCAACTTTAAAACCAGTAGTTGGTTCAAGAAAAGCAGCTACTCGTAAAGCCCGTGGTTTTGGCGGCAAAGGTAAGACTGCTGGCCGTGGACAAAAGGGTCAAAAGGCTCGTGAAGGTAAGAAACTTCGTTTGAGTTTTGAAGGTGGCCAAATGCCTTTGATGAGGCGTATGCCTAAACGAGGTTTCAATAATTTTTCTCGTAAAGAGTTTGCAATTGTCAACTTGGATATGTTGAATAAGTTTGACGATGGTGACACAGTTTCAGCTGCTTCTTTGGTTGATGCAGGCCTAATTAAAAAAGAGTTGTCAGGCGTAAAAGTTTTGGCGTCTGGTAAACTAGAGAAGAAGCTTACAATTCAGGTAAGTAAAGCCTCTAAGGCTGCTCAAGCTGCCATTGCACAAGCAGGCAGTACACTTGTATTAACAAGTGCTCAGGATGATTCAGAAAACTAACTACATGTTTAATTTATTATCAAAAGCCCTTAAACAAAAGGAAATTCGTGTTCGAATCTATTGGACCTTGTTTATTTTATTCGTCTATAGATTTGGCGCCTACATAACGGTTCCAGGAGTCAATGCAAGTGCCTTGACCAGGTTAATGGATCAAACGTCTTTGCTGTCTATTCTGAATTTGTTTTCAGGTGGCGGTTTGTCGGCGTATTCTTTGTTTGCCCTGGGTGTTAGTCCTTACGTTACAGCTCAAATTGTTATTCAACTGTTACAAATGGATATTGTACCGAAATTGGTTGAGTGGTCGAAGCAAGGTGAAACAGGCAGACGCAAGACAAATCAGATTACAAGGTATTTAACGATCGTTTTGGCCTTTTTTCAATCGATTGGTATAACCGCTGGTTTGAATGCTCTTGGACAGCCCATTGGTGTAACATTGCTGAAGGATAGTTCGTTTAATTCCTATTTCGTGATCGCTATTATCATGACTATTGGTTCGATGTTTTCGGTATGGCTTGGTGAGCAGATCCAAGATAAGGGTATTGGTAACGGCGTATCCATGATCATCTTCGCCGGAATTGTCGCTCAGCTTTTTCCTAGTCTGTGGCAGCTTTTCCAAGCTGACGTGATAGAGGGCCCAGGCATAAATGGATGGATCAGTTTTGGTGTTCTTTTCCTGGCTCTATTGATTGTGATTACATTGGTTACATGGTTTTATGGTGCTGTTCGCCGTCTGCCAATGCAATATACGCGATCTGAACGAGACTATGGTGATGAAAGTTATTTGCCGTTGCGCGTTAATGTTTCTGGCGTTATTCCCGTTATTTTTGCTTCGTCCCTAATCACGACTCCTCAAACGATTTTGCAGGCTTTTGTTGGGTCATGGGGCAATCAGCCTTGGTATCGTGTTGCATCCAATATTTTTAGTTTGCAAACTTGGCAGGGTACGTTTGCATACGGTATTATGATTGTTCTATTTACCTTCTTCTATGCTTTTGTCCAGGTTAACCCGGAAAAAGTGTCTGAGAATTTACAGAAGCAGGGTTCATATATCATTGGTGTCCGACCGGGTGAGGAGACCAAAAAGTTCTTAAGTCGTTTGTTGAATCGTTTATCTGGCCCAGGCTCTGTATTCCTCGCTGTTGTCGCTGTTGTGCCGTTGCTTGCACAGAACTTTGGATTTTTGGATGCAAACTCTGGCATTGGTCTTGGCGGTACCAGCCTTTTGATTGTTATCGGGGTGGCCGTTGATCTGATGCGTCAGATCGAAGGACTTACCGAAAAGAAAAATTATATTGGTTTAATCCGTTCTCATCCTTATTTTGATAAGGAAATTTCGGAAGGAAGAATTTGAGATGTCAAAGAATATTGTAATGCTGGGCCTCCCTGGGGTTGGTAAAGGAACTAATGCCGAAGTATTGGCGAAAGACTTTAAACTGCCACATATCTCCACGGGCGATATTTTTCGTGCAGCTATGTCCCAGCATACTGAATTAGGTGATAAAGCTAAGTCTTTCATCGATGCAGGCAATCTGGTTCCTGATGATGTGACTAACGGCATCGTTAACCAACGCTTAGACGAAGCTGATGTCTTGTCTGCTTCAGGCTTTATTCTTGATGGCTACCCTCGGAATCCCGAACAGGCTGATTCGCTGGCAGCTTTTTTGAAAAAAAAGAATCAAGAGGTTGATGCGGTTATTTATCTTCAGGCATCACAGGAACTTGTGACTGCAAGGATGCTTGCCCGTGGACGGGCAGACGACTTGCCTGAAGTTATTGCGCATCGCATTGAGGTCGCTAAATCGGAAACTATGCCTCTTGTTGACTATTATCGCCATCAGGGTAACTTGTTTGTTGTAGAAGCAGCTGGTGAAGTTAAGGACGTTTATGCTAAAGTAGAAGAAGTTGTTTCAAATCTATAAAAGGTTTGATTTTTTTTCTGTTCGCTGATATAATTTGAAGGTTGACCGTATAAAATTTGGAGGTAAGAGTGGCAGGTAACGATGTTATTGAGATTGAAGGAGTAATTAAGGAGACGAAGCCGAATGCTAACTTCATTGTTGAGTTGGAGAACGGTGCACAAATACAGGCCGGGGTTTCTGGCAAGATTCGAAAGAATTACATCCGTATTCTCGTTGGAGATCGTGTTACGGTTGAAATGTCGCCATATGATTTGACTAAGGGTCGAATCACTTATCGTCACAAATAAGACGAGACAACAATCAGTTAACCGAATAGGAGGAATAGATTGTGAAAGTACGTCCATCTGTAAAGCCGATGTGTGACCAGTGCCGTGTCATTAAGCGGAATGGTCGTGTTATGGTCATTTGTTCAGCAAATCCAAAGCACAAGCAGCGCCAAGGCAAGTAATTTTTTTTGGCAGGCCGGTGGCATAAAGAACCGACATACATAGAAAGGAGGAATTGTTATGGCTCGTATTGCAGGAATAGATTTACCACGTGATAAAAGACTCGTGATTGGTCTTACTTATATATATGGAATCGGTAATACAACTGCTGAGAAAATTTTAGCAGAAGCTGGTGTCAGTGAAGATGTTCGTGTACGCGACCTTAGCCCTGAAGATGAGGATAAGGTTCGTGCCACGGTTGACAAGCTTAACTTGACATTAGAGGGCGATCTTCGTAGAGAAGTCAGTTTGAATATCAAAGGACTTCAAGAAATCGCTTCATACCGAGGCATTCGTCATCGTCGTGGCTTGCCCGTTCGCGGACAGCATACGAAGAATAATGCGCGTACACGCAAAGGCCCAGCTAAAGCAATTGCTGGCAAGAAGAAGTAACTAATTAAGAAAGGAGATTTTTCAATATGGCAAGTCGTACAAGTCGTACAAGTAGTCGTAAGCGCCGTGTTAAAAAGAATATCGAAAAGGGTGTTGCACATATCCATTCGACTTTTAATAACACGATCGTTATGATTACTGATGAAGTTGGAAACGCCGTTTCCTGGTCATCAGCCGGTTCGCTGGGCTTTAAGGGTTCTCGTAAGTCTACTCCTTTTGCTGCTCAACTTGCTGGTGAAGCTGCTGCAAAGGCTGCAATCGAACAAAATATGCATAGCGTTGCAATCAGTGTGAAGGGACCTGGTCCCGGACGTGAATCTGCAATTCGTGCCGTTGCTGCTGCTGGTCTTGAAATAACTGCGATCAGTGACGTAACCCCAGTTCCTCATAACGGTTCTCGTCCACCGAAACAGCGTCGAGCATAATAAATATATAGGAGAGGCAAATATATGATCGAATTTCAAAAGCCAACAATTTCGACCGTCGAAGAATCAGAAAAATATGGGAAGTTTGTTGCCGAACCTCTTGAGCGTGGCTATGGTACGACTCTCGGTAATTCTTTGAGAAGAGTTTTGCTTTCCAGCCTCCCGGGTGCAGCAATTAATTCCGTACAGATCGATGGCGTACTTCATGAATTCACAACGATTGATGGTGTAACTGAAGATGTTACGCAAATCATTTTGAATCTTAAGAAGGTCGCTTTAAGGATTGATTCTGATGAACAGAAGACGCTTGAAGTTGACTTTAGTGGCGCTGGAGATTTAACTGCCGGTGATATCAAGGGTGATGGTGACGTTGAAATTCTGAATCCTGACTTGCATCTAGCAACTGTTTCGGCCGGTAAAAGTCTGCATATGACTTTGACTGCCGTTCGTGGCCGTGGATATGATTCGGCGGAAGAAAACAAGGCCAAAATGGAACTTGGTATTGGTGTGCTCGCAATTGATTCTATTTACACGCCAATTTCTAAGGTTAACTACACTGTCGAGAAGACACGTGTTGGTCATCGTGATGATTATGATAAGCTTACTCTAGAGGTTTGGACTGATGGGTCTGTTACGCCTAGTGAAGCTTTGAGTCTTGGATCCAAGATCTTGACAGAACATCTTTCTCTGTTCATTGACCTTAGTAATGCTGGGCAAAAAGAGATGATGTTAGATCCTGACGCGGTTGAGACCGTTATGGAGAAAAAGGAACCGATTGAAGAGCTTGAACTCTCAGTTCGTTCTTTCAATTGCCTAAAGCGTGCTGGAATTAATACGATCGAGGATCTGACGAACAAGACCCTTCACGATATGGGCGAAGTTCGAAACTTGGGCCGTAAATCTCTTGAAGAGATCATTCAAAAGCTCGCCGAACGGGGACATTCATTTAAGCAGGATGTTGAAAACCAATAATTGAAGTAGTTCAGAAAGGAGTAATCATGGGATATCGTAAATTACAAAGAACCAAATCTCAGCGAAAAGCACTTTTACGTGATTTGACGACTAATTTAATTCTTAATGGACGAATTCAGACAACTGAAGCTCGTGCTAAAGAAGTTCGTCGTCAAGCTGAAAAAATGATTACGCTTGGAAAACGTGGCGATCTTGCTGCTCGACGTTTAGCTGCAGCATATCTTCGCGATGTTGAAGATGAAAATAAAATCAAGAATGCGACTAGCGCAGAAGATGTCGTTGAACAAAAAGCTGTAAAAACTTTGTTCGGCGATGTTGCGCCCCGTTTCCAGAGCAGAAATGGTGGTTACACTAGGATTTATAAGCTCGGACAGCGTCGCGGTGATGCTGCTCCAATGGCTTTATTGGAATTGGTTGATTAAAATCATAAGCGTAATTCAAAAGGCTTCTAAATGGAGGCCTTTTTATTACGCCATTTTTGTTTTTTTACGCTGGGCTTTGTTAAAATTCTAGTGATGGCCTCAGCAATTGCAATTTATAATTTATCTTTTACATTTGAAGATGGGTTGCCACTCTTCCGCAACCTCTCACTGACAATTAAAAAAGGTGAATGGCTTTCGGTTGTAGGCAGAAATGGTTCTGGGAAAACAACGCTGATGCGTTTGATCTTAGGACTGGAAACGGCTCAGGCGGGAACGATTGAAATTAATGGCAGGCTGGGTGCCGTTTTTCAGAATCCGGATGATCAATTTATTGGAGCGACAGTCGAGGATGAATTAGCATTTGGATTGGAAAACCAAGAACTGAATCCGGATTTGATGCCCGAGAAAATTAAGCGTGTTTTAAATGAAGTTGGTATGCCGGGATATGATAAAAGCTTGCCGGATCAATTATCTGGTGGCCAAAAACAAAGAATTGCAATTGGATCAGCTCTAATTATTAATGCCGATATTTTAATCTTCGATGAAGCGACTAGCATGCTAGATCCCGTAGGCAGAAAGTCTATTCTGCATTTGTTGTCTGATTTGCATAGGCAAAATCCAAATCTCACCATCATTAATATTACCCACGATGCAGATGAAATCGTTTCAGGCAAACGTATTTTGGTACTTGAAGACGGGAAAATTATTGCAGATAGACCCACAGCTGCCTTGATGACTGATAGACCCTTTTTAAGGGAACATCACTTGGCTGAGACGTTTGCCTCAAAATTGGCAGAGCGGCTAAACGAAAATCGACCGAATCAAACCCAAATTCCAAAGAATGTGATTTCAAACGATCAATTAATCTCATGGCTATTGAATTCCAACAAGTAAATTACCATTACAGAACGCTTCCGCAAGAGAAGGTTTTTTCGTTAGAAAAATTATCTCTGCGCATTAATGAGGGTGATTTTATTCTTGTTGCCGGTTCAACCGGTTCTGGCAAAACAACTTTCTTGAAATTATTGGATACGTTAATTCTACCCAGCGAGGGTCAAATTATTTTTCAAGATCAGGTCATCAATCATAGAAGCCCTGAGAAAGCTTTGATGAAAATTCGCCGTCTTTTTGCCTTCGTTTTGCAGTTTCCCCAACGCCAACTTTTTGCAAATACGGTTTTAGAAGATGTTGCCTTCTCTTCTCTTAATTTTGGGGATAGCAAAGTGGTCGCTGAAAAAAAAGCTGCTGAAATCTTAGAACGAGTTGGATTAGAACAAGCACTTTGGCAACGGCCAGTCTTTAATTTATCAGTGGGACAGATGCGCAAAGCTGCTATTGCAGGTTCTTTAGTAAATCACCCACAATATTTATTATTAGATGAGCCGACTGCTGGAATGGATGAATACGCTAAAAAGGATTTGCTGGAACTTTTGGAACAGCTTCATAAAGATGGTTCGACCATTATTGTTGTGAGCCACGACTTGGATATTTTTGTGCCTTTTGCTAACAGGATGTTGTTCTTTTCTGATGGTCAATTGCTTTTCGACCAAAGCCCTGCGCAGCTATATTCCCAAAAAAATATTCAAGGTCTTCAATTGCCGACTGCTGTTTATTATGCGCGCCGGCTGGGATTAAAAAAAACACCTTTGTCATTGAAGGAGTTAGCTGAGGCGATTAATGAATAGCTTGTTTGGACGCTTTATTCCAACTGATTCTTTTATTGCCCGCCTAGATCCTCGGACAAAAATTATTATTGACTTTTTCTTCGTGCTTATTTTATTTTTAACCCAGTCTTGGTTAGACTATGGCGTATTAGCTTTATTTGTTATCTGCGCGATTATTTTTTCCAAAATTCCCCTCAAAATTTTTTTGTCGGGCTTAAAATCTATTATTTTTCTAGTTACGTTTATGATTTTGGTTCAATTTTTGTTGACACCAGCGATTAATCAGGCAGACATTCTTTTTAGCTTTGGCTGGTTTAAAATTTCATTATCTGCCTTAAGCAATGCGGTCATATTCGCACTGAGATTCTTTTTTATGATTTTGGTAACAACATTGATGACAGCTACCACTGCGCCAACGGCCATCGCTGATGGTATTGCGAGTCTCTTAAAACCACTTGGTAAATTAGGATTGGATACAAAAACGTTTGCACTTTTAATTTCCATGTCTTTGAGGTTTGTACCGATTTTATCTGACGAATTTGCGACCATTGTCGATGCGCAGCGTTCTCGAGGCCTTAGTCTTCGAGCAGGCGGGCTTATTAAAAGAGTTAAAGCACTTATCCCTATGATAATCCCCTTGATCAGTGTTGCTTTTAACAAAGCTCTGGCTCTAGCCGATACAATGGAGGTACGTGGCTTTGTCAATGCAAAAAATCGAACCAGTTTTCATCATTTGCATTTTCAGAGTTTGGATTGGTTAATTTTAGTCATTTTCTTCGTTATTGTTCTTTGGATCGTCATTTAATGCAATGCAAAATTATAAGGTTACAATTTCATATGATGGGCATGCTTTTGAAGGCTTTCAAAGTCAGAATCGTCCTGGTAGTCGGACTGTTCAGGATGAATTGAATAAAGTTGTGTCCAAAATGGCCAAACGGTCAATGAAAGTTATTGGTGCCAGCCGAACTGATGCTGGTGTGCATGCCAATGGTCAAGTAATTAACTTTATTTTTCCCTTCAACTTAAGTGAGCAGGCAATACTAATGGGGATGAACAGTCAATTGCCGACGGACATTCTTGTTCGGAAGGTTGAATATGCACCGCTAACCTTTAATGCTCGCCGGAGCAGCCACGAAAAACGTTACCTCTACCGTGTATCAACGAGTAAATTCATTGATCCCTTCAAAAGATTTTATACTGGCCACTATTTTTGGCATTTGGATCTAGATAGAATTAATCAAGCGCTTCCTGATCTATTGGGTGAACATGATTTCGCTTCCTTTGCAGCTTCGGGCAACCAAACCGCGACGACGATTAGGCGGATAACATCTGCTCGTTTGCAAGCCGCTCCAGATCGAGATGAGCTATTATTTATCTTCCAAGGAAATGCATTTTTGTATAACCAAATTAGAATTATGGTCGGTGTATTATTAGAAATTGGTAATAAAACGCGTCCGGTCCATGATATTCGACGTTTAATCGAAGTAAAAGACCGCCAACAAGCGCGTTTTACCGCTCCGGCATCTGGGTTATACTTAGATGAGGTTTACTATGAGCCAATGGATTAAAACAATCGAATATTTTGTTGGTCAAGACGATCAAACGCCTAATATTGCTGTTATCGAGATTAATCATCCTGAAGATGATCCCGATGGTCGCCAACTTGATAAGTTGCTGGAAGACTCACAATTATTTTCACCTTTCAATGACGAAACAAAAAAATATGATCGCTTTTTGACCATGACAATGGCGGAAGATTTTTTTGCACAAGTAGGTTTAGAAGTATTTAGCCGTTTGAGTTCCGACCCCGTTTACGATGTTGTCATATTTTTCGATACGACAATTAAAGGTTTCTTGCCTGTACCCACAGCACAATTAGCACAATTTGTCCAGCAGGCCATGGCAAAGGATCAAGAAAATTCGGATTTAACTGTTCAGCAGCCCAGTCATGAAGCCTTGAATCGTTTTTACAAACTGCAGACCAAGGATACTGAAAAAATTGAAAATCCAGCCTTGCAAACAACACTAGATGCTGATCAATTGGATGACACAAATATTAATAGTCTTCTTTCAAATGCTGTTTTCCTGATGCCGACACGTATCAAAAAAAGAAGAATCCGACAGGAAAAAATAGACTTTTTCTTATTGTCACAGCAAGATCAGCCTCAGGTCAGTTATCTGCCGATTTTTTCTGATTGGGATCATTTAGCACAGTGGTATTTCTCTGCAAGTGCCAATGGTTACAACGAAGATGATAATGCCGAAATTATTGCAGTTCCTGCTGAGGGTTTGAAGGAAATTCGTGGTAACATAGGAGATGCTGTTTCGAATATCGTTTTGAATCCGACAACGAACGATTTTATTTTGGATTTGTCTGATTCGAATCAGAAGGATGACGCCTGAGGCTTGACATTAGGGGACAAAGACTAGTATCATATTTATCGGTCTTATTTACTCCAAGCCCTGGTACGGATGTAGTGAAAAGGATAAAAAATTATGCGTAGTACATTTTTAGCAAAACCACAAGAAATTAAACGCGATTGGTATATCGTTGACGCTACTGACGTGCCTTTGGGTCGCCTGAGCAGTGTTGTTGCGACCGTTCTTCGCGGCAAGAACAAACCCACTTTTACGCCTTCGGTTGATACCGGTGATTATGTCATTGTTGTCAATGCTGATTTGGTTCGTTTGACTGGAAAAAAGGTGACGGATAAATATTATTATCATCACTCTGGTTTTCCTGGTGGACTTAAAGCGCGTCAAGCTGGTGATCTTCGTGAGAATAATCCAAAGAAGCTTATCGAACTTGCTGTTCAAGGCATGTTGCCAAAGAATACCTTGGGGCGTGCTCAAGGATTGAAACTGCATGTTTATGCAAGTGGCGAAAAGGTTGGTCAGACAGCCCAGAAACCTCGCGAATTAGATATCAAGGATTTACTCTAAGAAAGGAACTGGTAAATAATGGCAAATAATCAATATGCAGGAACTGGCCGACGTAAGAACTCTGTTGCACGTGTGCGTTTAACACCTGGCAGCGGTAAAATTACGATTAATGATCGATCATTTGAGGAATATATCCCAGCCGCTAACCTCAGAGCTGTCGTGACTCAACCCTTTGCAGTCACATCTACGGATGGTACTTATGATGTCAATGTTAATGTGATCGGCGGTGGCTTTGCTGGTCAAGCTGGCGCAACTCGTCATGGTATTGCACGAGCATTGCTTCAAGTTGATCCGGATTTCCGTCCAGCGTTGAAGTCAGCAGGTTTGCTGACTCGTGATTCTCGGATGGTTGAACGTAAGAAGCCTGGTCTTAAAAAGGCTCGTCGTGCTTCTCAGTTCAGTAAGCGTTAATATATACAGATATTACTCGGCCTTTGCCGAGTTTTTTTGTGCTTAAAAATATGACAATTAATTAAAAATTCTTTATACTTGTAATCATCTGAATTTATTTGGACTAGGGGATTAATTAATGACTGAAGAAACAAAGCAACCATTGATTGAATTTAAAGACGTCAGCTTGGATTATGGCGAGACCAAGGTTTTAAAAAAGGTCGATCTTGAGATTGAAGAGGGTAAATTTTACACACTTCTAGGTCCATCGGGTTCAGGAAAATCGACGATTTTGAGTCTAATCGCCGGCCGTTTACAGCCGACTGACGGGAATATCCTAATTGAAGGCCAAAACGTTAATGGTTTACCGTCTGATCAAAGAAAGGTCAATACCGTTTTTCAAAACTATGCACTTTTTCCGAATATGAACGTCTACGATAATGTGGCTTTTGGTCCGTCAATTAAAGGATTTTCAAAAAAGAAGATCGATGATTTAGTCGAGTCAATGTTAAAACTTGTGAAAATGGATGATTTGGCCGATCGAGAAATCTCAGAGATTTCAGGCGGACAGCAGCAGCGTGTCGCAATTGCAAGGGCTTTGGCAAATGAGCCGAAAGTTCTTTTATTGGATGAGCCTTTGTCGGCCTTGGACTACAAATTACGCAAAGAAATGCAGTATGAATTACGTGAACTACAGCAGCGTCTAGGGATCACATTTATTTTTGTGACACATGACCAAGAAGAAGCTTTGGCAATGTCGGACTGGATTTTTGTCATTGATGATGGCCGCATACAGCAGTCAGGTTCGCCTGTGGACATTTATGATGAGCCCATCAATCATTTTGTGGCTGACTTTATTGGCGAGGCTAATATTGTCCCTGGCATTATGAAAGAAGACAATCTAGTTAGTTTCGCAGGAAAAGATTTCAAGAATGTGGATGCTGGTATGCGCCCCAACGAACGTGTTGAAGTCGTGATTCGTCCTGAAGATTTGGACATCGTTGTTCCGAGTCGTGGCAAACTTCAGGTCACGATTGATGATCAATCATTCAGAGGAGATTTTTATGAAATCACGGCGATTGATGATGCTGGTAACGAGTGGGCCGTTCAGGCGACAAATCCGGCTAAAATAGGCCAGAGACGCGGGCTTAAGTTTGACCCTGAGGATATACACATTATGCGTCTGAATGAGTCAGAAGAGGATTTTGACGCTCGTTTGGAATCTTATGAGGGCGAAGATCAATGAAAAAAGAAAAACTGCTTTTTTCAATCCCATATACCTTATGGCTGGCATTTTTTGTGGTTATTCCGCTACTGCTTTTATTTTTTCAGGCCATGACCAATGCCTCAGGTCATTTGACTTTGGCTAATTTTGCTGCCTACTTTGCTTCTGGTACCTATCTGAGAATGACCTTGAATTCGGTTGTTTATGCATTTTTGATTACGGTTATTACGCTGGTAATTTCGTATCCAACAGCTTATTTTCTGGCAAACTTAAAAAATCGCCAATTTTGGCTTTTACTGGTTATTTTGCCTACTTGGATTAATCTGTTATTGAAGGCATATGCTTTTATCGGCATTTTATCGCGGGATGGCACGGCCAATTCGTTCATTTCGTTATTTGGAATTGCCCCACAGCAATTACTGTTTACAAACGCCAGTTTCATCCTGGTCTCGAGCTATATTGAAATTCCCTTTATGATTTTGCCTATTTTTAACGTTTTAAATGATATGGATAAAGACCTGATACAGGCTAGTCGTGATTTAGGAGCTAATTCATGGCAGACTTTGTGGCGCCTTATTGTGCCTTTGTCGATGCCAGGCGTTAAATCTGGTGTGCAGTCCGTGTTTATTCCATCGCTGAGTCTTTTCATGATTACACGCTTAATTGGCGGCAATCGTGTGATCACGCTAGGCACGGCGATTGAGGAGCATTTTTTAACCACCCAGAATTGGCATATGGGTTCTACCATTGGTGTGATTCTGATTATTGCTATGGTTGCAACCATGATATTGACACGTGACCGTAAAAAGACCATTCTGCGTCGGGGAGGCCGCTTATGAGAAAATTCAAATTCAGCCACCTTTATCTTTTTATTATCTTCGTCCTGCTTTATGCACCGATTTTCTATCTTATTTTGTATTCCTTTAATTCAGGCAAATACATGACTGGCTGGAATGGCTTTTCATTGGTTCATTACAATCAGCTTTGGGGCGATACCCGCATGATTGAAATTCTGGTCGATACACTGATTGTCGCCTTTTTATCCTCTTTATTGGCGACAGCGATTGGTACACTTGGTGCCTTGTGGATCAAGTATGCTAAAAAGCAGTTCAGTAAAAACATTTTACTGAACTTGAATTCTGTCTTATTAGTGAGCCCAGACGTTATCATTGGCGCTAGTTTCCTCATCTTTTTTACAGCTATCGGCTTATCTTTGGGCTTTATTTCAGTGCTGTTAAGCCATATTGCTTTTAGTATTCCAATTGTTGTTCTAATGGTCTTGCCGAGGCTCCAAGAAATGCCGCCAGCATTAGCTGAAGCTGCTGAGGATTTGGGAGCAAGTCCGATGCAGGTCCTTAGCAAGATTACATTGCCATATATTTCTTCCGGTATTATGGCTGGTTTTTTTATGGCTTTAACCTACTCTTTAGACGATTTTGCGGTCACTTTCTTTGTCACCGGTAATGGCTTTTCAACTCTGTCGGTCGAAATCTATTCGCGTGCTCGAGAGGGAATTAGTTTGGAAATCAATGCCTTATCGGCACTCATGTTTCTTGTCAGCCTGGTTCTGGTTCTGATTTATTATTTTATTTCCAGATCTGGCAATAAAAAAAGGACGCCTGATTTGGAGGTCACGAAATGAAAAAAATTTTATCGGCCTTTTTTGCTTTAATTTTGGTCATTTTGGCACTTTTTGCTTTTCAGCGCTATCTGGTAGCTAAAGAAAACGCTGCAGCTGGATCATCCAACAAAACAAAAGTTTTAAATGTATACAATTGGGGCGACTATATTGATCCAGCTTTGATTAAGAAATTTACGAAAGAAACTGGTTATCAAGTCAACTACGAGACTTTCGATTCCAATGAAGCGATGTATACAAAGGTTCGTCAAGGCGGTACAGCCTACGATATCATCGTTCCTTCTGAATATATGATTGAAAAGATGCGTAAGGAACATTTGTTAGATCCGATTGATAAAAAACGTTTTACAGGTTTTAAGTATTATGATCCGCGTTTCTTAAATGATGCTTTTGATCCGCATAATAGATACTCAATTCCATATTTTTGGGGGACCTTGGGTATCATTTACAACGATAAATTTGTCAAAAAATCGGAGGTATCGCATTGGGACCAATTATGGTCAAGCCGTTTTAGAAACAAAATCCTGTTAGTTGATTCGGCACGTGATGCTTTTGGCTTATCTTTGATTTCAATGAACAAGTCGGTCAATAGCAAGCGCATGCCGGACGTTTTAGCTGCAAAAGCGAAATTAGATGCTTTAATGCCGAATGTCAAAGCTATTTTGGCTGATGAAATGGTCATGTATTTGGCTCAAGAAGAAGCGCCTATCGGTATTAGCTGGTCTGGACAGGCTGCTGAGATGATCGCTCAAAATAAGCATTTGCATTATGTCGTCCCTAGCGAAGGATCGAATTTGTGGTTTGATAATCTTGCAATCCCTAAGACTGCTAAGCACTTCACAGCTATCTATAAATTCTTGAATTTCATGTCTGAGCCAAAAAACGCAGCTCAAAACGCTGAATATGTCGAATATGCTACCCCGAATAAAGGTGCTGTCAAACTATTACCTAAATCAGTTACGAGTGATCGGCAGTTTTACCCGGACGATCAGACGATCAAACACTTGGAAGTTTATTCAGATTTGGGTTCGCGCTGGACTCAGATTTATAATGACTTGTTCTTGGAATTCAAGATGACGAATCGCTGATGGTAAATAGTCGGAAGCGATTGGGTTTGTTTTACGCCGTGTTGGGACCTTTCTTATGGGGCCTGAATGGTGTTGTTACACAATATTTGTTTAACCAGGTTGGATTGGATGTCAATTGGGTTTTGTCCGTTCGTCTGTTTTTTGCCGGGCTGGCTCTATTTATCTATGTGCTGGTCTTTGATCGTCAGAATTTATTTAACTTAATTAAAGACAGAAGCGTTCGCTGGCGTTTGATTATCTTTATGATTTTCGGTGACTTCATGTCGCAATACAGCTACATTGTTGCCATTTCTGAATCAAATGCGGCATTGGCAACCATTTTAACTTCTCTAAGCCCATTATTTGTCATTTTCTTTTATGTGATCGTTCAGCGTCATTTGCCGCAAAGAATTGATTCGCTTTCACTCATTGTTGCGTTAGCGGGCACATTTTTGTTGGTTACCCATGGTCATATCGGTCATTTGCAGTTATCGCTGGCAGGCTTGTTTTGGGGGCTTTTTGCAGCCTTGGTCTATGCTTTTGGCACCATCTATCCGATTAAGCTGGTTAGCAAATATGGACCGCTGCCTGTCACAGCGTTGTCCTTGTTTGTCTCGGGAATCTTATTCAACTGTTATCGGCCTTTTTTTGAACAGGTACCCAAAATGTCGGGAATCAATTGGTTTTTGCTGATTTTCTTTACGATTGTTAGTACAGCTTTT
Source organism: Oenococcus sp. (assembly GCF_047725585.1). NCBI lineage: Bacteria > Bacillati > Bacillota > Bacilli > Lactobacillales > Lactobacillaceae > Oenococcus > Oenococcus sp. Next base: position 89,308 of record NZ_JBDNNF010000005.1, read on the forward strand.
GGAACAGCGATGTGGTTTTTGAGCCTGCATTTAGTCGGAGCTACAACCATGAGCTTATTATCGGCAGTCGAGCCATTGACAGCAGCGATTTTAAGTATCACCCTGCTGCATTTATCCGTCCAAGGGATTGATGTATTGGGAGCCAGCCTAATTCTTTTGATGATGTGTCTGCAGGCATTTAAGCATCAACATGTTCGATAATGGCCTATACCAATGTTCCTTGATGTTCCATGTTTTCTGATTTCTTTATTTTTTTCCGTTATCCTAAAAGGCGGTATTCGAAAGAAATTTTTATTTAGGAGTGAAAAATATGTGCGGAATCATTGGATATACAGGCATTAATGAAGCGTTGCCTTTTTTACTAAGTGGGCTGGAAAAGCTTGAATATCGCGGTTATGATTCGGCTGGCGTTTACGTCCATACTGATGATGGCCGGGATATGCTGGTTAAAGAAAAGGGCCGCGTCAAAGATCTGGAAGAGAAGACAAAGAGCTACGATTTAAGCGGAAAATCCGGTATAGCACACACACGCTGGGCGACTCACGGTGAGCCGAGTGTTGCTAATGCACATCCTCACGTTAGTGATGACGGCAGATATTACTTAGTTCATAATGGCGTGATTGAAAACTACAAGGAACTCAAACAAACTTATTTGTCGGGTGTGGTTTTCAAATCTCAGACCGATACAGAGGTTGCAGTACAGCTGGTCGGCAAATTCGCGGCAGAAGGGTTGTCGACATTAGCTGCTTTTCGCAAAATGATTAACCTGTTAAATGATAATTCGTCATATGCTTTTTTGCTGGTTGATACGAAAACACCCGATTTGCTGTACACGGCAAAATCTAAAAGTCCTTTATTGGTTGGTGTTTCGAAGAGCGCAAATGTCGTGACATCAGATGCAACGGCAATGCTAAATCTGACAAAAGATTTTATTGAACTGCAGGATGGCGAAATCGCAATTGTTTCAAAAACAGATGTCAAATTATATAACGAACAAGGCGAATCCTTCACTCGCCAACCTTTCCATTTGAATATTGATCCCCAGGCGGCTGAAAAGGGTGCCTATCCTTTTTTTATGCTAAAAGAGATTGATGAGCAGGCAATCGTGGCACGTCATCTGATTCAGCATTATTTTGTTGATGGCCTGCCCCACATTGATGATGCAATTTTAAATAGTATTAAACAGGCAGATCGGCTATATATCATTGCTGCCGGTACCAGCTATCATGCCGGATTGATTGGCAGGCGCTTCTTTGAAAAATGGGCTGGTATCCCGACTGAAGTTCATATTGCCTCTGAATTTGCTTATGATCATCCTTTGATTTCTCAAAAACCATTCTTCATTTTTATCAGCCAGTCCGGTGAAACTGCTGACAGTATTCAAGTGCTGGAACTGGTTAAAAGGGCGCATTATGCCAGTCTGACTTTGGCTAATGTCATGAATTCGACTTTGACGCGCGATGTGGACTTTGCGCTGCCTTTGTTGGCCGGACCTGAAATTGCTGTGGCTTCGACTAAGGCCTATACTGCTCAGATTATTACTCAAATTATTTTAGCTGCAGCTGTAGCAGGCGGCCATACCGAATTGCAGGGGCAGCTGAGCCGATTAGCTGTTGATATGCAGGCGGTGATTGATGGCAAGGACCATATTAAAGTTTTAGCAGATGATTATTTAGTTAATACCGATCGGGCTTTTTATATTGGACGAGGTGCAGATGCCGATGTAACTTTGGAAGCTGCGTTAAAACTGAAAGAAATATCCTATACTTTAGTTGAGGGTTTTGCAGCCGGAGAGTTAAAGCACGGAACGATTTCCCTGATTGAACATGGTACGCCCGTGATCGGCCTGATTTCGCAATCGAAAATGGCCGGTTTGACGCGGTCTAATCTTGAAGAGACAATAGCTCGCGGTGCGAAAACGATGACGATTGTAACCAAAAATCTCGCTAACGCGACTGATGAAATTGTTTTGCCAGAGTTAACTGGTGAGATGGAAATGTTCGGTCCGATTTTGGAAGCGATTCCAATTCAGCTTTTGGCTTATTACACATCGTTAGGCCGGAAGTTGGATGTTGATCATCCGCGCAACCTAGCAAAATCCGTAACTGTACAGTGAGGATAAATTTATGAAAGTTACTTTCAAGAAAGATTATTTAAAAGGGTTTGTCGATGATTCTGAAGTCGAGCTGTTAAAGCCTGCTGCCGGTCTGGCCCGGGACACGCTATTGGCTCGTAGCGGCGTTGGCAACGAGATGGAAGATTGGCTGACGCTCCCAACAGATTATGATCAAGATGAGTTTGCCAGAATCCTGACAGCTGCAGAAAAAATAAAGTCTGATTCCAAAGTTCTCGTTGTGATCGGGATTGGCGGTTCTTATTTAGGGGCGCGTGCCGTCATTGAATTTTTGAAATCCGAGTTTCATAACGAGCAGGCGGCTAAAGCTGGTTTACCTGAGATTTATTTTGTTGGAACCTCGGCCTCTGGTAGATATATAGATGATGTCATTGATTTGATTGGGGATCGCGATTTTTCCATCAATGTTATTTCTAAGTCAGGTACAACAACCGAGCCTGCGATCGCTTTTCGTGTTTTCAAGGCTTTAATCGAAAAGAAGTATGGTAGGGATGCTGCTGCAAAACGAATTTTTGCGACAACTGACGCACATAAAGGCGCTTTATTGGATGTGGCCAAGGAAAACGGTTATGAACGCTTTGTCGTGCCTGATGGTATTGGCGGACGTTATTCCGTTCTCAGTGCTGTTGGTCTTTTGCCAATTGCTGTTGCCGGGATTGATATCAAAAAATTGATGGATGGCGCCAAATCCGCTCAAGAAGATTTCGCAAAAGATGAAGACATCTTGGCCAAGCCTTCTATTTTGTATGCGATTTACCGTAACATCCTTTATCGCAAGGGCTTTGACGTTGAGACGATCGTTGGTTACGAGCCGCAATTCAGATACTTGTTTGAATGGTGGAAACAATTGATGGCTGAGTCCGAAGGTAAAGACAATAAGGGCATTTATCCAACTTCAGCTATTTTCTCGACTGATCTTCATTCGATCGGTCAGTATATTCAAGATGGCAAGAAGATTCTTTTTGAGACAATTTTGGATATCACAAAGCCAATCAGTGATCGTGTTGTGCCACAAGCTGATGATAATACAGACCATTTGGATTACATTCTGAATAAGCCAATGAAAGATGTGAATGAAGCTGCTTTGACGGCAACAGCTCAGGCACATACTTCGGCTGGTGTTCCCAATATCCTGCTGCAATTGGATGATTTGGACGAGTTTAATTTGGGAAATCTTATCTACTTCTTTGAAGCGGCCGTTGCAGTTTCTGGCTATTTGAATGCTATTAACCCATTTAATCAGCCTGGAGTCGAAGTCTACAAGACGAATATGTTCAGAATTTTGGGCAAACCTGGTTATACCGACTGAGATTTTTGACAAATTTAAAACACCTGGAGGGTGCGATGATTGTTGCTACTACTGAAAATATTGCTGGTTACCAGATTGATGAAACTTTGGGCGAAGTCTTCGGGCTAACTACAAGGAGCAGAAATATTGTTCGGACATTTGGCGCCGGCCTGAAAACGTTAGTTGGCGGTGAGGTCGTAACTTGGACGCAGTTGCAGGACCAAGCGCGCGAAGAATCGATTGGACGTTTAAAAGATAATGCGGCTTCAATGGGTGCAGATGCAGTTACGATGATGCGTTTTGATTCCAATGAGGCCAACGGTATTATGAGCGTTGTCGCCTATGGGACAGCGGTGAAAATGTCAAAATTGTAATTATCAGTAAATTTAATTTGAAAAGGCTCCTAGGATATAGGAGCCATTTTTCTAAGCGCCTTTTTCCGTTTTTGATTATGGTAGCGCTGCACAATCTATTAGCGCGATTTTTCGTAAAAGTTTCTGAATTGTGAGTTTTTACACTATAATAGTAAGAGTATGTAAGGAGGCCAAATGGCAAAATTAACTGTAAAAGACCTTGATTTAAAAGGTAAAAAAGTTCTAATGCGCGTCGATTTTAACGTGCCGATCAAAGATGGTGTAATTGGTAATGACAATCGTGTTGTGGCTGCACTGCCAACAATTAAGTATGTTCTGGAACAGGGCGGTAAGGCTATTTTGTTCAGTCACCTTGGCCGTGTGAAGAAGGCTGAAGATAAGCCTGGACTGAGTTTGGCTCCAGTTGCTAAGCACTTGGGTGATCTGCTTGGGCAGGAAGTTGTTTTTCCTGGAAAAACTGAAGGCAGCGAACTTGAAGATGCTGTTAACGCTTTAAAAGAAGGCCAGGTCCTTATGGTCGAAAATACACGTTACGAAGATGTTGATGCCGATGGCAACTATGTCAAACGCGAATCTGGCAATGCACCTGAGTTAGGTAAATATTGGGCTAGTTTGGGTGATGATTTGTTTATTAATGATGCTTTTGGTACAGCTCACCGTTCACATGCTTCCAATGTTGGTATTGCTTCAAATGTTTCAAAAACGGCTGCAGGTTTCTTAATGGAAAAAGAGATTAAATACCTCGATGTTGCCGTTAATCAGCCAAAGCGTCCTTTTGTAGCTGTTTTGGGCGGTGCCAAGGTTTCAGATAAAATTGAAGTCATCAAGAATTTGCTGGCGAAAGCCGACAAAGTGATTGTTGGCGGCGGCATGAGTTATACTTTCTCAGCTGCCCGCGGGGTTTCCATTGGGAATTCTTTGTTCGAAGCAGATAAGGTTGATTTAGCCAAAGAAATCATGGCAGAGGCTGGCGACAAGCTTGTACTGCCTGAAGATTCTGTTTCCGCTGAAGGTTTTGCTAATGATGTGCCAACCAAGGTATTTGAGAATGGCATTGCAGATGGTTGGATGGGTCTTGATATTGGACCTAAGACGATTAAAAAATTTGAAAACACGTTAAAGGGCGCCAAAACAGTTGTTTGGAATGGGCCTATGGGCGTTTTTGAAATGAGCCACTTTGCAAACGGCACATTGGAATTAGGTAAGTTTATTGGTTCCTTAACTTCTGAGGGGGCAACGACTATTGTCGGTGGTGGTGATTCAACTGCTGCTGTTGCACAGTTGGGTATTGCCGATCAGTTTACTCATATTTCGACTGGTGGTGGTGCTAGCTTGGAATATCTGGAAGGTAAGACACTTCCTGGAATTGCTGCGATTTCAGATAAATAATAATTTAAAACCCGTGCGAGCTATGCTTCACACGGGTTTTTATTTGCCATCATTTTAGTTAAAGAAGAGAATAATGCCGAATAGAGCGGCTAAGAAAAATAATACCGCAATCAGAGTTAAGAAAATAATACCAGGACGGCGCTTTAACTTGTTGGCTAAGGTAATCTCTAGTAAGGCCACAAAAGCGAGCACAATTGCTATTTTTAAAATTGTCATAACTGGTTGCGTGTGGACGGTTCGAAATGCCAATATTAATCCTGTAATGAAGAGCGGCAGATAAATGATTCTGCTGGTCAAAATGGCCGTGTGGTCTTTCTCAAGTGGCAGAATTAGTGAAGCGGTTGCAAAAACTGCAATCGCAAGAGCAGAAAGAATATGAATCCCAAGTATTGTTTGCATCATAATAAGTCAATTCTAACCCTTTATTAGTGACTATTGGCCAAATAAAAAGCATCCGCGAAAAACGGATGCTAAAGCGATGAGAAAATTCTTCAGTTGTTGTTAGGCAAATCTGCTGATATATTTTTCACCGAAGCCGCGGATTTCTCTGCTTTTAAAACGATTTCACCATTCTTATCAAGAATTGCTTTCAAATTATGTGCATCTTGATGATCCAAGTAAAAGTCAGCAACTTTATCCTCGATTTGTTCCTCAACAACACGGCGTAGTGGGCGAGCTCCCATTTCTGGATTATATCCAAGCTCAACTATCTTGTCTTTTGCCGCAGGTTCAACATCAACGTGCAGTTTGTTCTCAGCCAGCATTGCGTTCATATTTGCCAGCATCAAATCGGCAATTTTATTTAACTGCGACTTGCCTAATTCTTTAAATTCAACGATGGCATCGAAACGATTCAAGAATTCTGGCTTGAAGTAGTTCTTCAATTTTTCCACTAATTGGTGTTCGGCGGAGATACTTTGAGTCTCGGCGGCGAAACCAACAGTGTTGTTGCCAACATCGCCCGTTCCGGCGTTGGATGTTGCGATGACAATTGTATCTTTGAAACTAACCACGTGTCCTTGAGAATCAGTCAAGCGGCCATCATCGAGAATCTGCAAAAACATATTCATCACATCTCGATGTGCTTTTTCGATTTCATCCAGCAGAATGAGTGAATAGGGATGGCGACGAACCTGTTCAGTTAATTGTCCAGCTTCTTCGTAACCAACATAACCAGCCGGCGCACCAATTAATTTTGAGATACTCTGAGGTTCCATGTATTCTGACATATCGAAACGAATCATGGCATCGGTCGAGCCAAACATTTCTTTAGCTAGTTGTTTGGCCGTCTCGGTCTTGCCAACGCCAGTTGGTCCAACAAACAAGAAAGAACCAATTGGGCGGCCGGATTTTGTCAAGCCGATTCGATTGCGTCTGACAGCTCTAGCAACGCGTGCGACAGCTTCGTCTTGTCCAATGACATGTGCTTTTAAGTGAGCATCCAAGTCTTTGAGTTGTCCGGCTTCATTCTTTTTAAGATCACCTACCGGAATGTGTGTTTTTTCTTCGATAATTTTTGTGATGTCGCTAACTTGAACACTTGCTGCATTCGCAACATTTTCGGGATTCGCCTCAGCTGCAATCTTCTGCTTTTGTAACGTGTCCACTTGATCACGCCAATAACTAGCTTTCTCGTAATCTTCCTTTTCAATCGCCTGCTGTTTCATTGCTTCGGCATTATTGATTTTCTGTTGAATTTCTTCAGGATTCACAAATTCCAGATGAAGATTTTTTCGCGAACCTGCTTCATCAATTAAATCAATGGCTTTATCTGGCAAAAAACGCTCAGGAATATATCGGTCAGACAAGTCAACGGCAGCCTTGAGAACTTCATCTGAATATTTAACATGATGAAAATCCTCGTATTTAGAGCGCAGGCCCTTTAAAATTTCAAAAGTCTCATCTTTGCTTGGCTCTTCAACCATGACTTCTTGGAAACGACGCGCAATTGCGCCATCTTTTTCGATATTGCGATATTCCTTCAATGTTGTTGCACCGATTAACTGAAATTCACCACGAGCCAAAGCAGGCTTCAAGATGTTTCCGGCGTCCATACCGCCTTCAGCATTTCCGGCACCCATGATTTCGTGAATCTCGTCTATGAATAAGATGATTTCATCGCGAGACTCGACTTCCTTCATTAGTTGCTGCATTCTAGCTTCAAATTGGCCACGCATGCTGGTGCCTTGCACCAAAGAAACCATATCAAGCCGAATGACTTCTTTATTTAGGAGTTTTTCAGGTACTTTCTTTGCCACGATGGCTTCAGCTAAACCTTCAACAACGGAAGTCTTGCCGACACCTGGTTCGCCAATTAGAACCGGATTATTTTTTGTACGACGATTCAAGATCTCTATCAGACGTTCTACTTCTAGATCACGGCCAATCACTGGATCTAATTTGCCCTTGCGGGCTTGATCCGTGATATTGATACCATATTGTTCAAGTAAACCATGTTTCTTATTATTATTGTTCCCGCCGGAATGGCTTGGAGCAGCTGTCGGATTTTGATTTCCGGGCTGCTGCATATTGGCCATTTGGCCATTCAATTGACGAAAAATATCATCCACGTTCATGTTTCCAAAAACGAAGGGATTTTCATTGTAATCAGCCATTTTTCCTCCGTCTAATAAAGGTTGATTTTCAAACATTTTTTGATTCTAAATGTTTGACCTTTATTGACCTTTGCAATAAATTATACACCATCATTTTTAATAGTCAATAAAGGTCAGAGTGTGTCGAACGAGCGGTAGTTCTACTTTTATCTTGGTTTCAGTTATAATTCAATCAAGATGAAAAAGTTTTTTATTTTTCTCGGACTGCTGCTGATTATTGCTTCTGGTGTGTACTTATATGCTAATTATTTGACACGATCCCGGTCCGATAGGTTTCAACAATTACAGTCTCAAGCAAGGCGAGACGTGACTAACGCGCGGTATCCGGAAGCGAAGCGGGCATTAACGGATTCACTGGATTTTGTGGTTAAACAGGCGCCAATAGAAAAACGCATTAGGCAGATTAGCAGTTTTCAATTGGGTTTGAATTTTTTGCGTGTTCAAAATTATAGTGATGCAATTACCACTTTTCAAAAGGTTGCGTCATATCGAAACGGTTATCAGGTTCTGGCTGATCGGTCCAATGACAATATCAAGCAGGCTAACGTGGCCATTGATAAGCAAAAAGCAGCCGCCGCGGCAGCTGAGCAGGCTCAAAAAGATGCAGCCGCCGCTGTATCATCAGCGGCTGCAAGCAGCGAAGCAGCCGCTAAAGCAGCCGCCGCCAATATCTGGACACGTCAGTATACGGATCCGGCAAGCATCCCAACCGTTGTTGTCGATCAGGCTCGTAAAAATCTCCAAGCAGCGGGTGCTGATATGACTGGTATGTCAGATGAAAATATTCGGAAGCTGATTGTCGCCGCTGCTGGCAAACATGAAAATATCGTTACTTATGTTAAGGAGAATCAAGACAAGAAGAAATGACTACTGATTTTAAGAACAAGTTAGAAGCTCTACGAAAAGGCGAGATCGACGAGTTTGAGGTTGATCGTAATACTTTTTCAGATTTTTATAAAATCTGGAATGTTTATAATTATCAATCCGGTGTCAAAGGTTTTGCACAAAAAGGCGGAAAAGTTATTTATCGGCGCAAAGAAAAGGTAAAATAATGTCAGAGCGTTTTTAAAGCTTTGTTCTGAACTTGGTCTGGAGAGCTTTCGTGTAAGCGCTTGCATATTATAAGATTACTGATAGACTTAGAATAGAGGATATGGAGGAATTATGGTTTCAAAAGAATTTACGATTACCGCTGATTCAGGCTTACACGCACGCCCAGCGACGATGCTTGTTCAAAAGGCTTCTGAGTTTGATTCAAAGTTGACCCTGAAATATGATGGCAAAGAAGTTAACTTGAAGTCCATCATGGGTGTGATGAGTTTGGGTGCCGGCAAGGGTGCTAAGATCGAAATCGTTGCAGAAGGCGGCGATGATCAGGCTGCACTTGATGGTGTTGAAGGTACACTCAAGAGCGAATCTTTAATTTAAGATCCTATCTTTGCTAGCAGCGCTTTGGCGCTGTTTTTTATTTTTCGGTTAACAGATAATTCTGTAGAAAGATGATCTTTTAGGGGCGAATATAAAAAGCGCTAAGGAAACGGCCTTAACGCTTTTTATGATTTTAATTCACTTTTTTCAATAGGGAAGCCGCAGCTGGATCTAAAATAACGATCACATTGGGGTGTTTTTGCAAGATTGAAGCTGGAACCGCTTCAGTTACCGGGCCTTGAATAAAGTCCTTCACGGCTTTGGCTTTATTTTGGCCATATGCTGCGATTAAAATCTCTTTCGCTCGCAAAATTGATGCTATACCCATAGAGATAGCTTGCTTGGGGACTTGATCTTCCGATTCGAAGAATCGAGAATTTGCGCGAATCGTGTTTTCTGTCAAATTGACGATATGTGTTTTGGAAGCAAAGGAAGTTCCTGGTTCGTTGAAACCAATATGGCCGTTTTGTCCTAAGCCTAATAACTGTAAATCAATTGGATTTTCATTGATAATTTCATCGTAGCGTTCGATCTCGGATTTTAGGTCAACAGCTTCGCCATTAGGAACAAATGAATGAGCGAAGGGCTTCTTGCCAAAAAGGTGTTCGCGCATAAAATAGTGGTAACTTTCCGGATGATTTGAAGATATACCGACATATTCGTCCAAATTGATCGAAACAGCTTTTGAAAAATCAAGATTTGATTCCGATATTGCTTTGTAAATACTGATTGGGGTTGAACCTGTAGCTAGCCCAAAGCTTTTCGCACCATTTAAAAGAGCTTCTTTAAATAACTGAAGGCCAATTTCGCCACCCTCTGCTTGTGACTGAACTAATTTAATTTCCATTATTTGATCACCTCGACTTTTAAATTATAACTTTTAGTTTTGTCAAGTTCAAGATGTTAATTGGTATATGAATTGGTATATTAGCGATTGTTTAATGAACTTTCACAGGTCAAAAGTAGATGACATTTGTTCTTGCTGATAAAACTTCTGTGGTAAACGAGATTCTTTCCTGAGCTATATAATAAAAAGCGACATGAGATTTGTCCGTTATATTAACAAATATTTGTACCAATGTGATGAATGAGTTGACTGAATAAATATTTTTTGCTAACTAGATAAGGAGATTACCATTGACGATTAAATTAGTTGCACTAGATTTGGATAATACGTTATTAAACGGACAGAGTCGTATCAGCCCGAGAAATGAGCGTGTTTTAAAACAATTACACGCAAACGGAATGAAAGTTGTCTTGACAACTGGGCGGCCTATCAAGGGAATATTACCATTTATTAAACAATTAGAGCTGACGGATGATCAAGATTATTCGATTAATTTTAATGGTGGGTTAGTTGAACGAAATTCTGATCGGAAGGTGATTTTCAGTCGTTATATTACGAAGGATGATATTCGTCCCATTAATCAGTTAGCACAGGAAATGCGTTTTCCCTTAGATGGCATTACGATTGATCGTGCATTTTCTGTCATTGATATCAGAAAGTCGGGTTATCAGTCCTTTATAGGAGATTTGATGCCTTTTACCGATGTCACATTTGCTGCTTTGCCAGAGAAGAAATTTTTCAAATTTGTCAGTCAGACCGACGCCGCACAAGTGCAAGCGATTCAGAACGCGACTCAAAGTAATTTAGATCTGACTATTGTTAAAAGCCGGCCTAATTTGCTTGAATTTCTGCCGAATGGTGTGAATAAGAGCCTTGGTTTAGGAAAATTGTTGGATCATTTTGGTTGGACCTTTGAAAATGTGATGTCTTTTGGGGATGAAGAAAACGATTTGCCAATGATCAAGGCTGCCGGTGTGGGAGTCGCGATGGAAAATGCAATTCCTTCTGTTAAAGCTGTTTCTAATGCTACGACCAAAAATAATTTGGAAGATGGTGTGGCAGTGTTTCTGGAACATTATTTTAATTTATGATGCAGTTGGCAGTACACCGTTCAAACATTCCGATTATTTAACTGCAATTAATGAAAACGGTTACGTTACAAATGTTAAACTAATAGTTGATGAGATTCATGGTGATGACTTGACTGGTTTGTCGGCATTTGTCTGATGTATTTGAATCATACCTAGTCAAACAAGCCATTTGTGAAAGTAGGACAGGTCTCATGTTAATAGTTGGGGGTAACAATGACTGAAACAGAGAAATTAAGTGGTATTGCCGCATCAGATGGTGTTGGGATTGCGAAAAGTTATTTGTTGGTTGATCCAGATTTAGCTTTTCCCTACAATCAGACGATCACCGACGTGGAGGCTGAACAGGCGCGGTTGAGTCGAGCACTGGACGCTTCTAAAAGTGATTTGGAAAAGATTAAAAACAAGGCTGAAGAGACTTTAGGCAAAGAGGAAGCTGAGGTTTTTGAGGCGCATATTACGATGCTTTCTGATCCTGAACTGGTATCGGCAATTAAAGGTCAAATTCACGATAAAAAGATTAACGCGGAATCTGCTTTAAAAAATGTGACTGATAGTTATATCGCGACTTTTGAGGCTATGACTGATAATGCCTATATGCAGGAACGCGCAGCTGATATTCGAGATATTGCAAAAAGAGTGACAAGCCACCTTTTGGGTGTTGAATTACCAAACCCAGCCTTGATCGATGACGATGTGATTGTCGTTGCACATGATTTGACGCCTTCCGATACCGCTCAGTTGGACCCAAAATTCGTTAAGGGCATCGTAACTGATCTTGGTGGTCGCACAGCCCATGCTTCGATTATGGCGCGTTCTTTGGAAATTCCGGCCGTTGTTGGTACTGGTAACGCGATTGCTGAAATCGCGAATCACGTTAATTTAATTGTTGATGGCGACGCCGGCCAGGTCTTAATTTCTCCCAATGAAGACGAAGAAGTTGCTTACGCAAAAAAAGTTGGTGAATATTTTGCCAGAAAGCGTGAGCAGGCACAACTCCGCGATGAGAGAACCGCTTCAGCTGATGGTGTTCATTTTGACATATCAGCTAATATCGGTTCTCCTAAAGACCTAGATGCAGTTGTTGCTAATGGTGCCGAAGGTATCGGCCTATTTCGAACAGAATTCTTATTTATTGATTCAGACCATCTTCCAACAGAAGACGAGCAGTTTGAATCCTATAAAGCTGCTTTACAGGCTTTGAAAGGCAAACCAGTAACGGTTCGGACGATGGATATTGGCGGTGATAAACAGTTGAGCTACTGGAAACTGCCAAAGGAAGCCAACCCATTTCTAGGTTATCGTGCTATTCGAATTTCTCTGAAACAAGATAATATTTTTCGGACACAATTGAGGGCTCTGTTACGGGCTTCTGTTTACGGGGATTTGTGGATCATGTTTCCAATGATTGCCACCCTCCAAGAATTCCGTGCTGCGAAGAAAATATATGAAGAGGAACGGTCGAAGCTTATTGAGGCGGGCACCAAAATTTCGGATCATATCAAATTAGGCATTATGGTTGAGATTCCTGCCTCAGCTGTTTTAGCTGATAAATTTGCTAAAGAGGTTGATTTCTTCTCAATTGGCACCAACGATCTGATTCAATATACGATGGCTGCCGACCGTGGCAATGATAGTGTTTCTTATTTGTATCAGCCCTACAATCCATCTATTTTGCGCTTGATTCACAATGTGATTGATGCAGCACATCATGAAGGCAAATTCGTTGCCATGTGCGGTGAAATGGCCGGCGACCCAATCGCAGTACCAATCTTGGCCGGACTAGGACTGGATGAATTCTCCATGTCCGCTTCGTCTGTACTGCCGACGCGGTCATTGATCAAGCATTTAAAGGTTTCCGATTTGAAGACACTGGCAAAAACAGCATTGGATCAAGACAGTAATCAGCAAGTTATTGATTTAGTCAAGAGTTCAACGAAATAATACTTGTTAAAAAGGCCGCTAGGTCTTTTTTTGTCATACCAGTATAATGTAGACATGAATATAGGACTTTTTACTGATACTTATTTTCCTCAGGTGTCCGGTGTTAGTACCAGCACGCAGATTTTAGCTCAGCAGCTGGAAGCCCAAGGCAACAACGTGTACATCTTTACCACCACCGATCCTAAGGTCAAAAGATCCCAGTATGGCCGAGGCCCGGAGAAAAATATTTATCGTTTCTCATCTATTCCATATACAGGATTTAAAGATCGCCGAATCACTTTTCGAGGTTTTTTTGAAGCGATTGAAATTGCCAGAACGCTCCGTTTGGATATTGTTCACACACAAACAGAATTCAGTCTTGGTTTAATGGGTAGAATTACGGCTCGAGAATTAAAAATCCCGCTTGTTCACACTTATCATACGATGTATCAGGACTACACGCATTACGTGATGAATGGCCGTCTCATCAAAGCTGGAGGCGTCGAGGTCATTATTCGAGCATTTCTCAAATCTGTTAATGGCGTGATCGCACCAAGTCAGCGAGTCTATGATACCTTGCGTGGATATGGTGTGTCAGCCCCGATGCCGATCATTCCGACTGGCGTCAGTTTCCCTAAAAACCAACTGGACCGATCTGCTGAGTTGCGCAAAGAACTAGGTATTAGGCCCAAACAGCCGGTCATTTTATCCCTGGGCCGAGTTGCTTTTGAAAAAAATTTAGAGGAACTCATCAATATATTGCCGGATGTTATTGACCGTTTTCATAATGTTATTTTGGTTGTTGCCGGGGACGGGCCGGCTCGCGAAGAATTGACAGAACATGCTAAAGCACTTGGGCTTGCCAAACATGTTAAATTTGTCGGCATGGTTGACCACAAAAATGTTTATTCATATTACCGAATGGCCGATGTTTTTGCCAGCCCGTCAACTTCTGAATCACAAGGCTTAACCTTTATTGAGGCAGTCAATGCTAATCGGCCTTTTGTCGCTATGCCAAATCTCTATCTGCAGCAGATTACAAAATCCAAGATGATTGGCACGATCGTTGAGAATAATGAGGAGATGGCTCAAGCAATCGAATATTATCTGGCAGATGCAAAGAATAAAAATAAGGATCACGATTGTCAAGAGGTATTGCGAGAAGTTGGGGCTGAAAAATTTGGCGAAGATGTTTTGCATTTTTACACGCAGGTCATTGCTGAGTACCGGCCGCCGCACGCTAAGGACACAGATGAACCAACTGATGATGAGATTGGTTATGCACGCCAATTATTGGGTCGTTTGCCCTTGCCTAAAGTGGCGAAACGCAGAATTTTGAAGGGCAAAAAAGAAGTCGACAGCAATAAATAGTAGAATTAACAGAATGAAAGTTTTGCAGTATTTTGAAAACCCGGGACTTATTAGCCGGTCTGGTATCGGACACGCACAGAGATTACAGCAAGAGGAACTGTCTTATACAGATGTTGTTCTTGATACAAACCCTTTTTCTAAGGACTATGATTTGATTGATGTCAACACCTATGGGCCCAAGTCAGCAGCGATGGTGGCAAAAGCGCGTTTGCAGAGTAAAACAATTGTTTATCATGCTCATTCGACCTATGAAGATTTTCGAAATTCTTTTATCGGTTCTAATTTAATTGCCAAACCCTTTAAAAAGTATTTAGTTAATGCCTACAAACAGGCTGATCTGATTATTACGCCTACGCCCTATGCTAAATCGCTTCTACGAGGATATGGCCTGACACAACCGATTATTCCGATATCAAATGGTGTAAAGGTAGCTTCCTACCGAAAGAACCAAGCCAAAATTACTAAATTTCGTCAATTTTTAAACCTAGAGCCCAAGGACACTCGCAAAATAATCATTTCAGTTGGTCTCTATTTTGAAAGAAAAGGGATTGCAGATTTTGTTGAGTTGGCCAGGCGGAATCCGGATTATCTATTTGTTTGGTTTGGTTATACAGATTTACGCATTATTCCCCGAAAAATTCGTAATATTATTCGAAACGATCATCCGGAAAATTGTCTTTTTGCTGGGTATATCACAGGCGATGTATTACAAGGCGCCTATTCAGGCGCGGATTTATTCTTATATCCAAGTTTTGAAGAAACAGAAGGTATTGTTGTCCTTGAGGCCCTGGCAAGTTCACAGAAAGTTCTAGTTAGAGATATTCCGGTATATGCTGATTGGCTCAAAGATGGTGTGAATTGTTACAAAGCGCAGAATTTGGATGATTTTGACGATAAATTGCATCTTATTTTATCCGGCCAGGTGAAAGACGTTTCTAAGGCAGGCCATCGTGTAGCACTAGCACGTGACATCAGTAAGATCGGCCAAGAGCTGAGAAATGCGTACGAACAGGCCTTAACACTGCCTAGTAAGGAGAGCAAATGACAACGAGACAACGGATTTTTTGGATTTTATTTACTCTCTTCATCGGTGCGGTTGTTTTTATTTACAGCTTTCATCAGGTTAATTTAAAGCAATTTTGCCAGCAAATTTCCAAAACGAATTATGGCTGGCTACTATTTGCTTTTGTATTAGTCATTTTCTATTACTTGACTATGGCTTGGATCCTAAAAGTTTTAATTGCTCCTCACAAGGCGAGCCTTTGGGGAATTATGCGCACGCCATGGATGGAACAATTTGGGAATGGTATCACACCTTTTTCCGTTGGCGGCCAGCCAATGCAAATCTTGGGTCTGCGCCAAGCGGGTATCTCAGTTGGGGAAGGGACCTCTGTATCACTGATGAAGTTTGTGATTTATCAGGGAATGATTGTCGTAGCTTTCTTGATTTGCCTGCTTTTTGGTTATCAATATGTTGCCAATCATATGTTATCAATGACAAGCCTAGTTATTTTTGGCATTGCTATTCATGTATTGGTTCTCTTGGGCCTCATTTTTATTATGTTTTTTCCGCCGATAACAGAAAAAATAGCCAATCTTGTTTTGGCACCTTTTCATTGGTTTCTTTCTGAACAACAAACAGCTGATATTGCCAAGAAACTGGATCAGCGAATTTTAGAATTTCACGAAGTATCTAACAAATTAGCTAAAAATCCAAGAAAATTGTTTGCCGCTTCACTGTTGACCTTGCTGCAACTGTTTATATACTATGCAATTCCTTACTTTATTTTGTTAGCCGTAGGTGCCCATAATGCTGATTTTATTTTCATAGTGGCGCTAAATGTTATCCTAACTTTGGCAATATCGATTTTTCCGGTTCCTGGGGGTAGCGGCGGCGCTGAAATTGGCTTTTCGTTGCTGTTCTCGAGTTTTTTAGCCAATCATACTGTGACAATTTTTGCGATGCTGATTTGGCGGATTCTGACCTACTATTTCGGTATTTTTGCTGGATTGATAGCGTATAATTTAGTACCGAGTCATTACGATGGAAAAAATAATGTCGAAAACTGAATCCGAAATTCTACCAATTATCAATCGTTTGGAAGCAATGGTTAAGGATGAAAGCAAACGTATCCAGGTTCGAAATTTTGACTTGTATGGATTGAATTTGGCGCGTGTAACCTTTGATCATGAGACTCGAATATTTACTTTGAAGGAATTTCGTGGCAACCAGCTTTTCGAATTTGATAATATTGATTTAGCCGCAATTGATATTTATGAGACACTTCGTGATTTGAAATTGACTTTTTAATGATTAAACAGTTACTGATTAAAACTAAATATTTTTTTTCTAAGCGACAGATTAGGCCTTTGGTTGCGTTTTTTTTGATAAATCTTTTTTTTATTGAACTTAAGACTGTGATCGAGTATTTTATTAGTTTCAACTTAGGTATTAAAGGTATGATGCAACTGCTGATTGCTTTGCTTAATCCGCTTCCAACGGCCATTATTCTGCTCAGCCTTGCTTTATATTTTCGTGGTTATCTGGCTTATTGGATTATGATCATTATGAATTTGATTCAGACGATCTGGCTTTTTGCCAATATGCTGTATTATCGAGAATTTAGTGATTTTCTTTCATTATCGATTATGTCCTCCGGGTCATCAGTTGGCGAAAATTTGAGTAAGTCTATTGCTGGGATCGTCCATCTTAGTGATTTCTTGGTCTTCTTAGATATTTTGGTATTAATTCTGCTACTGTTTTTTCGCCAAATTGTTTCTGATAAAAAAGGTTTGCGTAGGCGGTTTGCCGTTTTAACCTCAACACTTGGCTTTGTCTTGGTGTTTTTGGTTTTTGGTCTTGCAAGTGCCAATCGATCAGGTTTGTTGACACGATCTTTTGACAATAACTATATTGTGAAATATCTAGGTTTGAATGAGTACGCAGCATTTAATGCCCTGCAGACCCATAACCAAGCGGTAAGTAGAGAAAGGGCTAATGCATCGGAGCTCAAGCCGATTGTTAAATGGATTAACAAGCATCGTTCGCCAGTCAATGTTAAATATTTTGGCATTGATAAGGGCCGTAATGTCATTGTTTTCCATCTTGAGTCTTTTCAGCAGTTTTTAATTGATTATCGTGTGAATGGTAGGGAAGTCACACCGAATTTAAATAAATTTTTCCATGATCAGCACACGCTTTCGTTTGATAACTTTTACAATCAGGTTGGCCAAGGGAAAACCTCGGATGCCGAAACGATGCTTGATAATTCACTTTTTGGTTTGCCATCTGGTTCAGCCATGGTGAAATATGGTACCAGTAATGTTTTTCAAGCGGCTCCAGCAATTTTAAATCAAATGGGTTATACGACAGCGGCTTTTCACGGTGACGTACCAACTTTTTGGAACCGAAATAATACATATAAATCTTGGGGATACAATTATTTTTTCAGTAAGCAATTTTACCCGCAATCAACGAAATCTCAGAATAATGTTGGATATGGTATGCTGGATAAAATATTTTTACGCGACTCGGCTAGGTATATTCAACAGTTGCCACAACCTTTCTATGCAAAAATAATTACCGTTACCAATCATTATCCTTATGAAACTAATAAAGAAATTGCTAATCAATTTCCCGCTACAACCACAGGGGATAGAACAGTGGATCACTATGTCCAGACGGCTCATTATTTAGATTCGGCCTTTGGTGAATTTATGGACTGGTTAAAGGCAACGGGTTTGTACAATAATAGTCTCATTTACGTCTATGGGGATCATTATGGTATCTCAGAAAACCATCAGCCAGCTATTGGACAGCTTCTCCAAAAAGACCGGATTACCAATTACGATCTCGCACAATTTCAAAAGGTACCGTTTATGATTCATGCCAGTAATTTACCCGGTGGAATCAATCATACTTATGGCGGTGAAATTGATGTGCTGCCGACATTGTTTGATCTCCTCGGCGTTCCTAACGACGGCACCGTTCAATTCGGAGATGACCTGTTGTCGGACCAAAATCGCCAAGTTGTCAGTTTTAGAAACGGTGATTTCGTTACCCCCACTGTCATTAAGATGAATGGCACTTATTGGCGGACCGATAATGGACGAGCAATTAGTTACAAGAGTGCGTCTAAAAAGACCAAACGATTTATTGATCAGACTCAAAATTTCGTTGATCAGCAATTGGCATACTCTGACCAAGTTGTTTCCGGCGACTTGTTACGTTTTGACAAGCAAAATAATTTTAAAAAAGTTGATAAAAAAAGTTACGACTATACACTTGGCACTAGCTTAGCATCCTTGAAGCGAGCACAAATCACTAATCCTAGTTCATTACGTACCAAAAACGGCGGAAAATCACTTTTGAAATTGTATAAAAGTTCTGAAGTCATGCTTTGGTCTCCTTCCAAAATTAAAAAATATTTCCAAAAACTGGAGGAGGAAAAAACAACATCTCAAGAGAGTGACGCTAATAGTAGTTCCTCAGCTTCGGTGCAACCTGCATCATCCAGTAGTAGTTCCTCAGCCCCTGCCAAGTAACACCCTTCCTTCCCCCGTTTTTCAGCCTTTTGACTCGCTGAGAAGCGGGTTTTTTATTTTTTT